>CAJJOO010000303.1 GCA_905193395.1 uncultured Porphyromonadaceae bacterium | reverse complement strand
GGCGGCGGATGTAGAAGTTGCCGGGAGCGGGATTCTTGACCTCAATGCCCTGAAGGTTGAAATACTGTACGGGGGCATCGGAGTCTGCATCGATGTCGACAACACCTTTGGTGCCGATGCGGATTACGGTGGCCTGCTTGGAGTTCCACATCTTGCCGGTATCGTCAATGGTATTGCCCCAGAGCGGCTGCGGAATGGTGATTACGCCGTCCTTATATGTGCAGTTCAGACCTTTGGCGGTAATCTGTTCCTTAGTCTCGCTGCGCTTGTTGGCGAGTAGCCACGAGGCATCGCTGATGAAGAAAGGCATGATGTCATTGTCCTTGCGGGCGATGAAGCCGGAGAACTGAGGCTCCACAATGACGAAGTCGGGGTCAGTCACATCGAATACGATGCGGACATTGGAACTCGACAGATTGTAGGAAACCAGATTATAGTCGTCGGCAGTGAAGGGGTTGACAATCGAGATGAGGTTGGGATTGTCTGAATTCATTTCGGACTTGCAGGTGAGGGGATACTTGGTGTTGTCCATCACGGAGCCATCTTCTTCCTGATAGCCGGGCATTATCCAGCCGTCAAGCACCTCGGCGTTGCCCAGAGCGTCCCAGTTAGCGCTTTCCTCCTGGAAATTATCGGGCAGGGTGATTGTGGCCATGTACGAAGGGTCCCAGGCGCTAATTGCATGGTTGGCCGTGGTGCCGAAGGTCGGCTGGCGCACCACGATGGTATTGCCGGTCATGATGGACGAGCATTTGAGGATGTTGATAACCTCGCGCTGCTGGCCGAGATTATACATATATGTACCCATATCACTGATGTAATAGGGGTATTTGCCCGAAGGTTCGGATGCATCGGCATCGGTGAAGCCGCAATACTGGCCTTGAATCAGGACGAAAGTCTTGTCGCGGGCGTCAATCACAATGTCGGCGTCGGAGGGGTCTATATTGAATTCGGCGAGATGGAAGTTCTTTGAGCCGAAAGGGTTTATGAGTTTGTAGACGCCGGGGGTCTTGACGTTTTCGGCGATGGGAACTTCAAAAGGACAGGTAGCGGGGTCAATCTGTACGCCCTGGTCATCGACATAGCCGGGCGTAATCCAGCCGTCGACCACCGTGGCATTGCCTATCATACGCCATTCGTCAGCATCGGCCTGGGCGGCGCAGGTTGCCGCAGAAGCCAGCAGAAAGGCAGGAAGAACAAAGTAGAAATGCTTCATAGAAATACGGAATTTGAATTATTTTGTGCAAAATTACAAATTTTTCCATACCAAGAATCATTTTTCTACAAAAAAATCAGAATTGACGAAATTCAGCGCCGAAAATGAGAGCGCAAAATTTCCAACGGTCATTCTGCTTCGGAATCAAGGACTATGAAACAGATGTCGCCGAAGTGTTGTTTCCCGACTTCTTCGCCTTTCAAGATTGCCGGCATTGAGATAATGCCTTTTGATTCGAGAATGTCAAGCAAATCCCACATAACTTCGTGATAAAAAATCACCTGACCCAATTGTGGTGAGGCTATATTGTGAGCCGCATACCACGTTAAGCAATGCTTCTTGACAGCGGCGCTTAAATCTGTTGTGATTGCCCGACAAAGGAGATCAATATTATCTTTGTTGTTCCTATGCATAATAGGGATGAGGATATTGCCATTTTTGTCGATGAAGCCCCAGTCGGCGACGGCATCGATGATTTCCTGATTTTCTATACGCCTGCCGCCATTGGCCGATATTTCCCGAGCAAATGACATAATCTTGGACATGCTCATCCAGTAGCCAAGATTATCGGTCCAGTTTTGTTTTAAAGGGCCGTAGCCGTTAGTGCCAATCTTATCATGTTTGCGGCTTTCGAACATAGCCCAATAGGCGCCGGTCCATGTACCGTGGTCTTCACAACTTCGCGGAGAGGACAGTAGGTCGTCCTGCCAAATATAGTTGTCAAGTAAGTACGAAAATATAAGGCTGTAAACCTGTTTGGAAAATCCGGCTTTGTTAAAGGCATCAATCAGTTGGCGGATTTCAGGTTCGATTGCCGGGAAAATACTGTCGGCGAATTCTTTTGACTGACGGCGAATCTCTTGCGTTTCACTATCCCCGAAAATGTGCATCTTGGTGGAATAAATATTGCCGTCGCAGGCCAACAAGTCGCCTACTTCCAGCAATCTCAACTGACTTTTGTTATATGGAATCGCTAACGAATCCAATTTTGCCGTTGTGCCCGGCTGAACAAAAGCGCAGAGGATATCCCAGTTGTTATCAGTAAGGTATTGACTGGGATGGAAACTACTGTAAGAGCAGAATGCACTGCAATCGAAGGATTTATAAGGTCGACCGATAATTGTATTTTCCTGGGCCATTAAAAGCATTGTTGAAAATGCCATGAGTATTGAAAGTATAATATTTTTCATAGTCAGAATCTGAAATTTCTTATTGTTGTCGTCGTTTACCTGTGCAACCATTAGATGAATTGTAATTTCTTACGCAAAGGTAGTAAATAATTCGGTATACCTATACAGATGATTGGTTTTTCACAACGATTTAGTAACCAGTTGTTGGTAAAACCAAAAGACGTAGGGCTGCTCCCGGGAGCAGCCGATAGTAATGCGTTGATTGTCAATGGCTGCACGAGCGTGCAGCCCTACAAGTGTCTTGCTGTTAATGGCTTATAGCAAATTGTGAATTCGGGGGAGGAGA
>CAJJOO010000302.1 GCA_905193395.1 uncultured Porphyromonadaceae bacterium | reverse complement strand
CCCCGTTTTTCGACAGGGGGTTAAATTTCAATAATTTTCAGAACAAAGGGAGAAGCGGCGGAGGCCATCTCCTCTTTGCCCCGACCTTGACAAGTCAAGGTTTTTGTTTTTCCACCACAAAGATAGTTCTTTTTCCATTATTGTCCAAATTTTTATGCGATTAATCCGTAGCTTCGGGCCGGAAGGACTTCTCCGACGCTCTGATGGGGGCGTTCGTAGTTGTAGAACTCGATGTAGTCGCTTATCCCCTGACGCAGCTCCACGACAGAGTCGGTCGGATTGATATAGACGTATTCCTGCTTGACAGTGCGCCAGAACCGTTCTATCCAGATGTTGTCCTTGCAGCGGCCCCGGCCATCCATGCTGATGAGGATTCCGTTCTCTTTCAGGAGGTCTTCCCATGCCTTTGTTGTATATTGCGAGCCCTGGTCGCTGTTGATGATCTCAGGCGCACCGAACTTGCGGATACTTTCTTTGAGCATCTCGTGCACGTTGTCAGCCGATAGGGTGTTGCTCAGTTTCCAGCCCACTATATAGCGGCTGTAGACGTCTATGATTGCATAGAGATACATGAAGCCGCCAATCATCCGGATGTAGGAGATGTCGGTGCTCCACACCTGATTGCGGCGGTTTATTTCCAGGTTGCGCAACAGGTAGGGATGTATGTGTCCGGCACTTCCTCCTTTCGAGAGGCACTTCCGCGGATAGATGGCCATAAGGTTCATCTTGCGCATAAGTCGGCGCACGCGCTTCTCGTTGACGGTATAGTCCTTCTCGCGGAGAACCATTGTCATGGTCTTCACGCCCGTCGTCGGATGGTCAAGGTAATACTCGTCTATTATCTCCATTATCCTCAGATTGAGACCGGATTCGCCCTTCGGCTTGTAATAGAGGTTGCTGCGGTTGAACTTCATGTACTTGCAGAATCTGTTGCGGCTCATGCCTGCGGGGCGTTTCATCTCAAGGTCCGCTATCTCACTTTGAGTCCGGCATCCTCGCAGGCTTTCGCAAAAAAATCGCAGTCGATTGTCAACTGTCCCACCTTTTTGAGAAGACGGTCTTTCTCTGCCGTCACCTTCTTGAGCTCGCTCTTGCTCTCCGTGTCTTTTCCGAAGGCTTTGTCCGCGTTGTTAAGCAACTCGTTCTTCCATTCTGTAATTTTCGAGGGTGCCACGCCATATTTCTTGGCCAGCGACTCCAGTGGCTCCGTTTCCTTGAGCGCTTCCACGGCGACTTTCGCCTTGAAAGAAGCTGTAAATTTCGATTGTCTTGCCATTTTGATTTTCTTCTTTTTTACAAATATAGCGATTGTTCGTCATACCGCCATAATTGTGTCTGTCTGAAAATCGGGGAGTATTATACATCGATGCCCTGCATAATCCTGAGGAATATGCTAAGTATGGTCTTACTATTCCAAACGGAATGTTACTATATGGCCCTCCTGGTTGCGGTAAAACTTTCTTTGCAAAACATTTTGCGGAAGAAGTTGGCTTTAACTTCATGCTCATAAAGCCCAGTTCTCTTAAAAGCCGCTTCGTTAACGCGACACAAGAGAACATTGCTCAAATGTTTAAGGACGCCGAAGAAAATGCTCCTACGATAATTTTCATCGACGAAATGAACGAACTCGTACCCAATCGCGATAGCGATGTGCACGAAATGGCGAGAAGTGCCGTGAACGAAATGCTTGCTCAGATGGATAGAACAGGCGAGAAAGGCATATTTATAATTGGTGCAACCAATTATCCAAATATGATTGACCCGGCAATCCTTCGCGCCGGTCGCCTTGATAAGAAATACTACATCGGAACACCAGACCTCGAGGCTCGTAGACTTATGTTTGAGTTATATCTCAAATCAAGACCATATGACTTCGGTATTGATTATGACAAACTCGCTCATCTTACGGGAAATTATGTTTCGTCTGATATAGAAATGATTATCAACGATGCTTCTCGCATCGCTTTGCGTCATAAATCAAAGATTACAATGGCAATTCTGGAAGATGTTATCTCCAAAACTAAACCTTCATTAACTGTTGCCGAATTAAACAAATACCTCGCCATTAAATCCAAAATGGATGGAGAGGTATCATCCTTCAACCTTCGCCCTCGTGTCGGATTTAATGTGTAATTTGAATTATGGATATCAACGAACTATATCTTAAAACTCTGTTTTGTTGCAGTGCTTGTGATGGGGAGATAGCCCCCGAAGAAGTGTATCTCGTTAAACACCTCTCCCTCAACGATTCCACATTTGAGGGCTTAGATGTTGAGAATATTCTTAACGCCTATGTCGAAAAAATAAACGAGCAAGGCAGTATATTCTTGAAAGACTACCTGAACGAAGTTGCAAATGCAACCCTTTCTGATGAAGAACAGGTCAAGTTGATCGAATTTGCAATCAGAATGATTGAAGCCGACAATCAAATTCTCTATTCTGAGGTTAATTTTTTCAAGAAAATACGAAATCGAATGAGCGTTAGCGACGAAAGTATTCTTGCAAAACTGCCGAACTCTGAAGATTATTTTCTGTCTGACATTGTGGCTGAAGATAAAGACTTTAAAGACGTAGGCAATTTCGACAAAATATCTTTTATGGAATAGGAAGTTCCGACCTATAAAAATTTAAGCACTTGCGAATCGTTTCGTAAGTGCTTGATTTTCAATAGGTGGTCCCACTAGGGCTTGAACCTAGGACTC
>CAJJOO010000301.1 GCA_905193395.1 uncultured Porphyromonadaceae bacterium | reverse complement strand
AGGATATATGGATTATGAAGGCGGATGGCTTATCCCCGTATTAATAGAGGCCGAAGGCCGCCATCTGAATCACAAACGAGCCGGCTCGCTGGATGGTGAGTCATGGAGAATTCTTTGGCGACAGTGGGGTATGGACTATCCGTCCGACCCCTATGCACGTTATACACAAATCATCAGCCGTATACCGGTGGGCTGGAAACACATACTTGGCGACAGATATGGGAAATAGAATTACCGCATTGATTATGTCGGCGCTGCTCACAATCGCGGCGTACGCTACTGCACCGGATACTATCCCTGTGAGGTGGTCCCCGGGAAATGAATTTGCGGACACTACGGTGAGCAAATTCCGCATCGATACTCTCAACCGAGTGGGGCACGATCTAGTCCATTTGATAAGACGATTGAGTGACACTCCGGGCTGGAGAAGGTACAGGAATCTCTGTCTCCGTTATTGGGATGGAGAATTCGTTCTCGACTTTTTCGGTGCCTCGGCCAATCATATTGGCCTGATACGACAGACCTTTGCCGGAATTACGCACATAGATAACCCGGATCTTAACATTTACGTTAGTGTGCATTCGGATAGCGACAATATACTTCCCCACATCCTTGTCCCGGACGGCACGTCGTTACTTACCACCGGAATGACGCCAGAACAACAGCGCAGGGTTACTAAGGATGACTCTATCGCCAACAATGGACAAAAATCGGTTTTCCTACCCAACTTTGTATATAACGAATTTGAAACAACCGGTTTTCAAGGAAGATTTGATTTAGAGAATGGCTGGATAATGCCGCTTGAAATCTGTCTGGACGGTTCGTTCTTTTTCACCATCCCTTCTGACGGGACAGTAGGTACGTTGTGGTGTCTCGCATACAAGGACTGGGGCCTGAACATACCGGAAAATTATCCCCGGTTGTACCAAGATTATTTTCAGACACACGGAACCAAAGTTAAATACCGAAGAGGGTGGTAAGGGCGTTCTTTACCTCAAAAATTTTACAAATCATGAGAAAGATAATCATAATATTAGGATTGATTCCGATATTGCTCGGCTTGTCGTCGAGGATGGTGTCGGAAACGACAGAGAGGCCGGAATTGCCCCTGGACCACGGATATGATTTTCTGGTTTATCCCGTGGAGGCAGGAGGATTGATAAATGGAGAAATCATAACCCTGTATCCGGGAAGCCGCATCATGATGATTGGCGACCTGGTGTTCCCCTGGAATGCTTTAACATGTAAGGACGGCCGGGGGGATATGAGCATGGGAACTTACACCATGCATGGCGATAGCCTGATTTATACGCCTCGATACGAATTTGTCCATATTATTGATGGTTCACAAGACACATCATATATAGTTGAGATAGGAGCATGCAATCCCCCTGGCGGGCTTGAGGATAAGTGGATTTACCGTTTCAAAGTCGATTCAATGAAGTCAATCAATACCATAGGTTTACTTATACGGTCGATAGAGAGAGATACTATGCCGCAGGATGTAAAAGATTTTATGATTGAGCATGAAAAATTAAGGTTGTATCGGGATACATCTGAAAGTTTCGGATATGTACGCCGCTATGTCGGACACCTCGTCGACCGAGGTGGGCAGCCACGTAATATTCAGAAGCCGTCGCGTAAAAAACGTGAGCCGTCACAGGACTTAGATGAATTATTCCAGCCGATGCCGATGCCTGCATCGTACAGTGACATTCCGAAGGACGGCTTTAACCGGCTGGACGAAAATGTGGTCCGTAACCAATTGTTGCCAATCTTGGATCCTTCTGCCCTTTACCGCGAGTCGATATATGGGGGAGTCGTGCGTAAGGGTTTACAGTACCTGGCCCGTGGAAGGTTTGATTATTCCGGCAACCGTTTTTATATACTCGATGTACGCTCTGAAAATGACAATGAGACACGTACCTATCTTATGTGCTTTGGAGATAGAGGTGTATATCCGAAGTCACTGCTGATATTCGACGGCGAGAAAGACATAAATCCCGACGGCCGCAACAATCGGGTGAATTTCACCATAGCGGACGGAGCGGTAAGAGTGAAGTGGTGGGATTCCTCAGCCAAAGATAAATCCCAATGTGTAAAAAGATTCCCCCTGAACAGCACATCCGAGTGGAAATAGAGTATTAACTCCGCCGCCGGCCTCAGCGCCCTTTATCATTGGCGAAAGGATAGCGGTCGGTCCCCGGCCGCGGTTCCATCCACGGCGGAAATGGCGCCTCCTCGGGTTCCGTGCCCGGAGACCGGCGGCGTTCCTTTCGTCTCCTGCCACCCACGCGCCCGGAGACCGGCCGCACTCCTTTCCGCTGTGGTTCGGCGCATTCATGCACCGAGTGCCGTTTTTTTCTTGCGAGATTGGATTTCTATCGCTATCTTTGCAGCCGGAACAGGCGAGGGGTGAAGCGTTGCCCCGGGAACACGGTGTGAATCCGTGACAGTACCCGCTGCTGTGAGTTTCCGTGCCTTGCGCACACGTACGGTGCATCCTGCCACTGCCTCCAGATTTCAACCCGGGGGTGGGAAGGCGCACCGGACGCTTGGAAACGAGTCAGAAGACCCTCCTGTTCCGACGGTTTCTTGCGCCCTGCGGGACCACAGGTCGGCATCACGGAAAAATCTTTTTATCCATCCTTCCCCACCATCGACAAGGAAATGGATTGTTCTTGTGAGGCATTGCATCATCGTC
>CAJJOO010000300.1 GCA_905193395.1 uncultured Porphyromonadaceae bacterium | reverse complement strand
GTCTCGAACCTCGAAACCTGCGCGGTCGCGGGAAAGACCGCCGGGGCCAAGGGCCGACATACGGCGCTTGTGGGTGATTTCGGCCAGCGGGTTGGTCTGGTCCATAAACTGAGACAGGGCGCTGGTGCCGAAGAATGTGTTGATGACGCTCGATATGGTCTTGGCGTTGATCAGGTCGATGGGGGCGAAGACTTCGCTGTCGCGCACGTTCATGCGTTCGCGAATGGTGCGTGACATACGTGCCAGGCCCACGCCGAACTGGTTGTAGAGTTGCTCGCCGACAGTGCGGACACGACGGTTGCTCAGGTGGTCGATGTCGTCGACAACTGTCTTGGAGTTGATAAGTTCAATCAGATACTTGATGATATGGATGATGTCGTCGCGGGTGAGGACCTTGACATCCATCGAGGTATCGAGATTCAGTTTCTTGTTGATGCGGTAGCGGCCGACCTCGCCCAGATCATAACGTTTGTCGCTGAAGAAGAGGTTGGTGATCACTTCGCGGGCCGAGGCGTCGTCCGGCGGCTCGGCGTTGCGCAACTGGCGGTAGATGAACTGCACGGCCTCCTTTTCGGAGTTGGTGGGGTCTTTCTGCAGTGTATTGAAGATGATGGAATAGTCGCTGGTGTTCACATCTTCCTTGTGGAGGAGGATTGTGGACACGCCGCTTTCGAGGATTTCGTCTATATGCTTCTCCTCGATTACCGTCTCGCGGTCGATAATCACATCGTTGCGCTCGATGGATACAACTTCACCGGTATCCTCGTCCACGAAGTCCTCGATCCAAGTCTTGAGGACACGCGCGGCGAGTTTGCGGCCGATGGCTTTCTTGAGATTGGTCTTGTTGACCTTGATTTCCTCGGCCAGGCCGAAGATTTCAATGATATCTTTGTCGCTTTCCAGACCGATGGCACGCAGCAGAGTGGTGACGGGCAGTTTCTTCTTGCGGTCGATGTAGGCATACATCACGTTGTTGATGTCGGTGGCGAACTCAATCCACGAGCCGCGGAAGGGTATGATGCGGGCGGAATAGAGTTTGGTACCGTTGGCGTGAGTGCTCTGGCCGAAGAAAACGCCGGGCGAACGGTGCAACTGGGATACGACAACGCGTTCGGCGCCGTTGATGACAAAGGTGCCCTTTTCGGTCATATAGGGGATGGGGCCCAGATACACGTCCTGGATTTCAGGAGCGAAATCCTCGTGGTCGGGGTCGGTGCAATACAACTTGAGTTTTGCTTTGAGGGGAACAGAGTATGTCAGTCCGCGGTCAAGACACTCCTCGATTGTATAGCGCGGAGGATCAATGTAATAGTCGAGAAACTCGAGGACGAAGTTGTTGCGCGTGTCCGCTATCGGGAAGTTTTCGGCAAAGACTTTGTAGAGGCCCTCGTTGTTGCGTTTTTCGGGAGGGGTGTCGAGTTGCAGAAAGTCCTGGAACGACTTCAGTTGCACTTCCAGAAAGTCGGGGTAAGGAAGCGGGTTCTTTACCGAAGCAAAATTTATGCGTTTTTTGTTGTCTGAGGTAACTGACATCTATAATAAGTACTGAGTTAAAGAGTATTGCGTGAAAGGAGAGGGAGGTTTGGGAAGCGAACTTATATTACATAGTAAGGGGTTAAGAATACTCCGCGAGGAGTCTTCTTAACCCATTATCCTGATTTACAGGAAATTATTTAAGTTCGATTTCAGCGCCGGCTTCTTCGAGTTCCTTATTCAGGTTCTCGGCTTCGTCCTTGGTAGCGCCTTCCTTGACTACGCTGGGAGCGTTGTCAACCAGTTCTTTGGCTTCTTTCAGGCCAAGACCGGCAACGTCCTTAACTTTCTTTACAACCTGGAGTTTGTTGGCTCCGGCGCTCTTGAGGACAACGTCGAAAGAGGTTTTCTCTTCGGCGGCGGCAGCGCCAGCGGCGGGACCGGCTGCAACAGCAACAGCGGCGGCGGCGGGTTCGATACCGTATTCGTCCTTGAGGATCTGAGCGAGTTCGTTTACTTCCTTAACGGAGAGGTTAACAAGTTGTTCAGCAAATGCTTTTAAGTCTGCCATTTTATTTTAGTTTTATTTGTTGTTAATCTTGATTGGTGGGGGGTGATTATTCTTTGTTGGAGAGTGTTTCCAGGATGCCGTGGAGTTTGTTTGCGCCACTTTGCAGAGCGCTGACAACGTTCTTGGCGGGCGATTGCAGCAGAGCCACAACGTCGGCGATAAGTTCGTTCTTGCTCTTGATTGCGGCGAGCGCATCGAGTTGGTCGGCACCGAGGTAAACGGTCTCTTCGACATAGGCGCCCTTGAGGGCGGGGAGGGTGTCGCCTTTCTGGACAAAGTCCTTCAGGAGTTTTGCAGGGGCATTGCCCACGTTGGTACACATCAGCGATGTGGAACCCTTCATTGCGGGATACAGTTCGCTGTAGTCACCTTCCATCGATTCCAGAGCCTTGTGAAGCAGGGTGTTCTTGACGACCATCAGTTTGATGTCGTTTTTGAAGCAGGCGCGGCGCAGGTCGCTGGTTTTCTCGGCATTCAGCCCGGCGGTTTCAACGAGGTAGAAACCGTTGTATGCTTTGAGGGTATCGGCAATCTTTGCGATTACCACGGCTTTATCTTCCTTTTTCATTGTCTTCGGGGATTAAAGGTTAACCTTCGATTGACTTGGCGTCGACTTTGATGCCGGGGCCCATTGTGCTCGAAAGATAAATGCTCTTGATGTAGGTACCCTTGGC
>CAJJOO010000299.1 GCA_905193395.1 uncultured Porphyromonadaceae bacterium | reverse complement strand
GAAGGAAGCCGCAGAAGGCGAACTCAAAGGTGTGCTCGGTTACACCGAAGACTCCGTCGTTTCCAGCGACTTCCTCGGCGACACCCGCACATCCATCTTCGACGCAAACGCCGGTGTATACCTGACCCCCACCTTCGTTAAGGTAGTTTCCTGGTACGACAACGAGATCGGCTACTCCAACAAGGTTCTCGACCTCATCGCAACCATGAAGAAAATCAACGGCTGATAATCCCAGCCCATCAATACACAGCCCGGCGCCCACACGCCGGGCTGTTTTATTATCAACCCGCACACAAGAAAAGCCCGGGAATCAGGGATGATTTCCGGGCTTTACGTGACTTTTGAGGCCTATGTTATTTGCCTATGGTTTTTAGGACCAACGGGGATTACCATGCGAAGGTGTAGGTGTCTTCGTAGTTGCCGTATTCGGAGTGGTCGGTGGCGACCATCTTGGTGGGCAGGCCTTTGGCGTTGAGCGTCCAGTCGAAGGTTTCGTAGTCTGAGGCGCCCTGGCAACGTGATTCGATGGGGAGGTTGACCGTGGACTTGCCGAGGAGGCCTGCGTAGTAGGCTTTGTCCATTTCGTCGAGGTCAACGCTGAGGGTTACGTCGAAGAGCATCAGGCCGCCTTTGTTGGCGATTGCGTTGACGCCGGTTTTGGCATAGAGGATGGTGTATACGTCGGTGTTGTCGGGTTTAACCTGGCCTTTGGCGTCAACTTCGTAGGTTTTGACGGATGTTGCGTCGCCGGAGGTGTAGGTGAGTTCGGAGATTTCGAAACCGCCTTCGTCACCGCCTTCGGAGCGTTTGAGGCTCGTGAGCCGGCCGTCGGCATTGTAGGTGAATGCCCAGGTGTCTTCGTCGCCGTCGTTATAAACCTGCAGGGCGTTGGATACGCGGCCGTTGCCGTCGAGTTGCATGTAGATGGTGTAGCCGTCGTCGGGATATTCGCTGTCGACGCAGGTCATTTTAACCTGGTATTCGGCGCGGTTGAATGTACCGTATTCAAAGGTGTAGGTTTCTCTGTTGTCTACGATTTTTGTAACCTGGCCTGCGGCGTTCTTTGTGATGTTCATGCCGTCAACGCTTGCGGGAAGACCTTCGGGGAAGATAGTCTCGATAGCCGAACCTGGAACGTCGGGAACGACAGGACCGTCGTTGTTGTCATCATCGCTGCAGGATGTGAAGCCGAGTGCTGTTGCTGCGCAGAGTGCGGCAGCCATAAATTTGATTGTTTTCATTAAGTTTTGATGTTTAATTTATGAATTTATGAACATAGTCAATATCGATTTGTGCTAGATGACGATGCATCGCCACATTGGTGTCAAGTATCTCCCTGATTCTGAGTTTAATCAAATCCCGCACAGGAAGTATAGGATTGCGATGTAAAGTTAGTAAAAATGCATAGAATTACCCCCCCCATTTATCAATATATTTTAAACAACACCACTGCAACGACCACACGTCGGCTGGTATTGACAGCAAACAGGGTAACTTTTGTCGTTTTGACGACGATTGAGGGTACACGGCCGGGGACCAGCCGCTATCCTTGCAAAGCCGACTGGGTGGCAGGCTTGTTAAATAAAGTTAATGGTTTTGGAATTTTATTGTATTTGATATAATTTTGTACTCAATACAGAAAAGAAATTATTAATGATGACTGATTGCGTACATAATAAACTGATGCATAGGCTGACGGAGACCGGAATCAGGCCTTCGGCCCAGCGGCTTGCCATCCTTGAATATATTTCTTCATGTGAATGTCATCCGACGGCCGACGAGATTTATTCCACGTTGGTCCGTCAGTATCCCACGCTGTCGCGCACAACGGTATTCAGTTGCCTGAAACTGTTTGCCGAAAAGGGCCTGGTGAATGATATCGACATATCGGCCGAGTCGACACGGTTCGATTCGAGGGAGCGCAGGCCCCACGCGCATTTCATGTGCCGCGAATGCCGGCGCATATTCGATATTCCGTTTGATGTGGCGTCGCTGCCGTCGCCGGAAAACTTCGAGTGTGACAACGTGAATGTATTTTTCAAGGGCTTGTGCCCGGAATGTAGCGGTAAACGCTGAAAAAAATAAAACAATTATAATTTACTAATATAAAATCAATAAACAATGAAAGACCTTAAAGGAACAAAAACAGAAAAAAACCTGATGGATGCCTTCGCCGGCGAATCCATGGCCCGCAACAAGTATACATATTTCGCATCGAAGGCCCGCAAGGACGGCTACGAGCAGATTGCAGCTATCTTCGAGGAGACTGCAAACAATGAGAAAGAACATGCCAAAATGTGGTTCAAGCTGCTGAACGGCGGCGAGGTTTCCGAAACGATGGACAACCTGCGTGCCGCAGCCGAAGGCGAGAACTACGAGTGGACCGACATGTATGCCAAGATGGCCGAGGAGGCCGATGCCGAGGGTTTCACCGCCATCGCCCAGCGTTTCCGTGCCGTAGCAGCCATCGAGAAGCATCACGAGGAGCGCTACCGCCGCCTGCTGCAGAACATTGAGGAAGGCATCGTGTTCTCGCGCGAAGGCGACACAGTGTGGATCTGCCGTAACTGCGGCCACCTGCACATCGGCAAGAAGGCTCCGGAAGCCTGCCCTGTGTGCCTGCACAAGAAGAGTTTCTTTGAAATCGAGGCCAAGAACTATTAAGAAATAACACAAAGGCCATAACAGCCGAAACGGCATGCGCGGGGAAATGTCCCGGACGCATGCC
>CAJJOO010000298.1 GCA_905193395.1 uncultured Porphyromonadaceae bacterium | reverse complement strand
GGAGTCTGTTGCTGATGCACGGAGGGGGCACCCGCAAGGCCTTCACCGTGGTGCTGACGCGCTTCACCGGCGCAGCGTCCATTTTGCTCGGCCTTTCGATGCTGCTGTTCCGCGAAACGTTCACGGCCATCGTACCGTTCATGTTCGGCATACTGGTTGCCTTGCAGGCCCTGTACATGTTCTATATTCTGAGTGTGTCGCGCGAGCGCAAAGTGCTGCCAGGATGGCTCTATGTCCTTGCCACCGCACTTGGCGGGGCCGCGGCCTACCTGTTCATTCAGACTCCAGGACAGGAATCCGACGACACTACAATAATGCTGGTCACGGGCATATCCCTGACGGTGTTCGGCCTCGCCGTGCTGCTGTGCGCTATCCTGGCCGCCCGCAGTGCCGGTGACGCGGGGAATGCCACACCCGCTGTCCCCGACAAAGAGGTCCCGGAAAGCCCACGCCCCCTGGACGGCGAGAAGGACAAGGAATAATCGGCGCCCGGCAACAGGAGCCCGTTCGGCAATAAGAGACGGTTTGACAGCAGATGTAAACTGCTCTTACTCACGGCAACGCCGAAATTTCCATTTTGTACTAAAAATTTATCCCCCGAAGCCGAAAACACTCGTATAAGAGTAAAAAAAGTCAATAATTCAGCCATTTATTATTGCTGTTTGAAAAAAAAGTACGATATTTGCACTGCAAAAACGGAAACGGGTGTCCCTCGGGCTTCACGACCGTTCCAAACGCTTCAATCATAAACCATATCAAAATAAAAAACTACAATGACAAAAGCAGACATCGTCAACGAGATTTCGAAGTCAACCGGTATCGAAAAGGCTCTCGTTCTGGAGACAATCGAAAAATTCATGCAGGTAGTCAAGGAATCCCTTTCGGAAGGTGAAAACGTCTACCTCCGCGGCTTTGGCAGTTTTATCGTAAAGACACGTTCTGAAAAGACCGCACGCAATATTTCCAAGAACACCACAATCATCATCCCCGAACACAAGATTCCCGCCTTCAAGCCCGCCAAGGTGTTCATGGAAGACGTGAAGAAATAAAGAATCGCCAACCCGGATTCTCCCCAACCTGCACCGGCAGGAACACATATTTTAATTAACCAATTAAATTCCAAAGCAAATGCCCAGCGGAAAAAAACGTAAAGGCCACAAGATGGCTACCCACAAGCGCAAAAAGCGTCTGCGCAACAACCGTCATAAGAAGAAGAAGTGAGCAGCGGCCGCGCCACATTGGCAGCGACCGTCGGCTCCGGGTTCTCCGCCCCTGACGCGACATGGCTGTCGGCTTTTCCCGCACGGCTGTCCCGCCTGGACGATACCCGAATCTCTAATGACAAACTGCAAAGGACAAACATACAGATTCCCAACCGGCCTGCGGCGGTAACACATTGTCGCAGGCGGTTGCTGTCTGTCAGTTTGGCCCTTTGCGTATTTATGATACCCTGTTAATCCCCCCCTAACCGCATCCCACTCCCAATCCCAATGAAAAGCGAACTGATCGTAGACGTGCAGAAGGACGAGGTGTCCATCGCACTTCTGGAGGACTCCCGGCTGGTGTCCTTGCAGAAGGAAGCGAGAAACATCGCTTATGCCGTCGGCGACATCTATCTGGCAAAGGTCAAAAAACTCATGCCGGGACTGAATGCCGCCTTTGTAAACGTGGGCTATGACAAGGATGCGTTCCTCCATTATTTAGATCTTGGTCCCCACTACGCCTCGTACAAGGCGTTCCTCTCCCAGTTGCTCGACGGCGACCGCCGCAAGATGCCCGACATCGAGAAGATGAAGCCCCTGCCGGATATCGACAAAAACGGAACCGTCAACGAAACCCTCGAACAAGGCCAGCAACTCCTGGTACAGATTGTCAAGGAGC
Source organism: uncultured Porphyromonadaceae bacterium (assembly GCA_905193395.1). Lineage (GTDB taxonomy): Bacteria > Bacteroidota > Bacteroidia > Bacteroidales > Muribaculaceae > CAG-873. The sequence continues at coordinate 858 of CAJJOO010000298.1, read as the reverse complement.
CTATTTCCTCGAAAGGGCCACGCCTTACCACCGAAATAACCTTCACCGGACGATTTATGGTGCTGATTCCGTTCAGCGACAAGATTTCCGTGTCGCAGAAAATCAAATCCTCGGAAGAAAAAATGCGCCTGCGCCGTCTGGTCGAGAGCATCAAGCCCAAAAACTTCGGCGTGATTATCCGCACTTCGGCCGAAGGCAAACGCGCCGCCGAACTGGTCAACGAACTCAAAACCCTCAAAAATTGCTGGGACACGACCATCGCCAAAGCCCAGAAAGCCACTCCGCCCTCGCTGATTTTCGAGGAGGAAAGCCGCATTGTGGGCATGCTGCGCGATGTATTCAGCCCTTCGTTCGAGGCTATTCACGTCAACGACAGCGACACCTTCGAGCAAATCAAGAAATATGTGTCGATTATCGCGCCCGACCGCGCCGATATCGTGCAGACCTACAACCGCGACGAACCTATCTTCGACCATTTTTCCATAACAAGGCAGATAAAGTCCTCGTTCGGGAAGACGGTATCGTTCCGTTCGGGCGCCTACATCATTATCGAAAGCACAGAAGCCCTGCACGTCATCGACGTCAATTCCGGCAACCGTTCGCGCGCGGCCAACGACCAGGAAAGCAATGCGCTGGAGGTGAACCTGCGCGCTGCCGATGAAATCGCACGCCAGTTACGTCTCCGCGACATGGGCGGCATCATCGTGGTCGATTTCATCGATATGGCCAAAGGCGAGCACCGCCAGCAACTCTATGAGCACATGCGCGAAATAATGCAGAACGACCGTGCGCGGCACAACATACTGCCGCTCAGCAAATTCGGGCTGATGCAGATTACACGCCAGCGTGTGCGTCCGG
>CAJJOO010000297.1 GCA_905193395.1 uncultured Porphyromonadaceae bacterium | reverse complement strand
GAAAGAGGCGTGGAGCGTGTCGAAGGCAACGGAAATGCCCTCGGGGTCCTTGCCGCCGGCCTGGGCGAAACCGGGCTGGCCGCCACCGCCGCCCTTGATGGCCTTGGCTGCCTCACGCACCATTGCCGAGGCGTTCAGGCCGGTCTTTGTCACGTCTTCGGTGAGCATGACCGTGAGCAGGGGCTTCTTGGCGACGTCGGTTGTAGCGGCGATAAAGGCTGTGTTCTCGGGCGATTTGGCGCGGATGGCGAAAGCAACGTTTTTCACAACATCCGAGGGGATTGTCTTGCCGCGCAGCGAGGCGACCTTGATGCCGTTGATGATTTCAGCCTGCGCCAGCAGTTTGTCTGCGGTGTCGCTGATACGCTGGTTCATGGCGTCCTCGGCCTGACGGCGCAGGTCGGCGTTCTCGTCGAGAGCCTTGTGGATGGCGCCGATAATGTCGGGAGTGTTGTTGAACAGGCGGCCGATGTCGCTGAGGAGGTCGAGGACGTGGTCCATGGATTCTTCGACGGCTTTTCCTGTGATGGCCTCGATTCGGCGGATGCCGGCGGCGATGGAACTTTCGTTGATGATACGGATCATACCGATGTTGCCGGTGTTGTCGACGTGTGTGCCGCCGCAGAGTTCAATCGAGTCGCCGTAGCGGATTACGCGGACCTCGTCGCCGTATTTTTCGCCGAAGAGGGCCATGGCGCCCATTGCTCGGGCCTCGTCGATGGGCATGTTGCGGTGTTCGTCGCGGGCGATTGCCTGACGCACCTTTTCGTTGGCCAGGTGCTCGACGCGACGCAGTTCCTCGGGTGTCACTTTCTGGAAATGCGAGAAGTCGAAGCGGAGCGAGTTGGCCGTCACAAGCGAGCCTTTCTGCTCGACGTGTGTGCCGAGAACCTCACGCAGGGCTTCATGGAGAAGGTGGGTTGCGGTGTGGTTGCAGGAAATGGCTGTGCGGTTGGGCACGTCGATTTCGGCACGGAACACGCTGGCGGGATTCTTGGGGAGAGTGCGGGTGAGGTGCACGCCCATGCCGTTCTCGCGCTTGGTGTCGTAGATTTCAATCGTCTCGCCGGTCTCGATGTCGGTGAGTGTGCCGCGGTCGCCGCTCTGACCGCCCATTTCGGCATAGAAGGGGGTGGTGTCGAGGACAATCTGGAAGTAGCGGTTGTTTTTCTGCTTCACTTCGCGGTAACGCAGGATGGTGGTGTCGGCAGCCATAGTGTCGTAGCCCACGAATTTCTGCTCACCTTCGTTGACGGTGACCCAGTCGGTGGCTTCAACGGCGGCGGCATTGCGGGCGCGCTGTTTCTGGGCCTCCATCTCGCTGTCGAATTCGGCCTGGTCCAGAGTCATGCCCTTTTCTTTCAGAATCAGTTCGGTGAGGTCGAGGGGGAAGCCGTAGGTGTCGTAAAGCACGAATGCCTCGCGGCCGGGGATGCTGTTCTTGCCGGCTTTTTTGGCGCGTTCGATGGCATCGTCGAGCAGGCGGATACCGTTGGCCAGAGTGCGGAGGAAGGCATCCTCCTCTTCCTTGATTACGCGCATGATGAGTTCGCGCTGGGCGGCCAGTTCGGGATAAGCCTCGCCCATGTTGTCGATGAGTGTGTCGACAAGGCGGTACATGAAGGCCGATTTCTGGTCGAGGAATGTGTAGGCATAGCGGACGGCGCGGCGCAGGATGCGGCGGATCACGTAGCCGGCCTTGGCGTTTGAGGGCAACTGCGAGTCGGCAATCGAGAAAGCGATTGTGCGGACGTGGTCGGCGATAACGCGCATGGCCACGTCGACGTCGGGGTCAGTGCCGTATTTCTTGTCGGCCAGTTGCGAGATTTTCTCAATCAGCGGGGTGAAGACGTCGGTATCGTAGTTAGATGTCTTGCCTTGCAGGGCCATGCACAGACGTTCGAAGCCCATGCCGGTGTCGATGACCTTAGCGGGCAGGGGAACCAGCGAGCCGTCGGCCAGGCGGTTGTACTGCATGAACACGAGGTTCCATATTTCGATTACCTGGGGATGGTCGTGGTTCACGAGGCTTGCGCCGTCGATTTCGGCGCGTTCGCTGTCGGGACGCAGGTCGATGTGGATTTCCGAGCAGGGGCCGCAGGGACCGGTATCGCCCATTTCCCAGAAATTATCGTGCTTGTTGCCGTTGATGATGTGGGAGGCGGGCAGATGCTTCTCCCAGTAACCGGCGGCTTCGTTGTCACGCTCGAGGCCCTCGGCGGGAGAACCTTCGAATACGGTGGCGTAGAGACGGGCTGGGTCGATGTGAAGCACGTCGACGAGATATTCCCAGGCCCAGTCGATGGCCTCTTTCTTGAAATAGTCGCCGAAAGACCAGTTTCCGAGCATCTCGAACATGGTGTGGTGGTAGGTATCGTGGCCCACCTCTTCGAGGTCGTTATGCTTGCCGCTGACACGCAGGCATTTCTGCGAGTCGGCGACGCGGTTGTATTTCGCGGTCTTGTTGCCGAGGATGATGTCCTTGAACTGGTTCATGCCGGCGTTTGTGAACATCAGGGTAGGGTCGTCTTTGATTACCATGGGTGCCGAAGGAACGATGTGGTGGCCCTTCGACTCGAAAAAGTCTTTGTACGATTGACGTATTTCTTTGGCTGTCAACATATTTATGAGTGATATGGTTTATTCTGAAACAAATACGTGCGGCGTCGGATTAAAAATAGCCGCGCAAAATTCATGCAAAATTAGTGAAAAAGCCCTATATTTGCAAAATAAATTAGGTGGAGGGCG
>CAJJOO010000296.1 GCA_905193395.1 uncultured Porphyromonadaceae bacterium | reverse complement strand
TGGTGGTTTCAGCCACTCACCCACCTCTCCAGTGGCTTTCGCTGTTGCGCGATTGCGAGTGCAAAGTTATTCCTTTTCTTTTTCCTATGCAAATGTTTGGGCCACTTTTTTTGCCGCGGACGCCGTTTTTTGTACTTTTGCATTGGTTTTTCGCCTCGTAATGTTATTCAGACATGCTTCTATCGGTGATTTGGAGTCTGTGATGGCCGTGCTTGATTCGGCCAGGGATTCGCAGCGTGCCCGCGGCTTCGTGCAGTGGGCCGACGGCTATCCGTCGCCTGAACTGATTCGCGCCGATATTGAGAGCGGATTTGCATTTGTCGCTGTCGACGAAGACGTTATTGTCGGCTATGCTGTCTTGTTCGGCGGCGATGCCGAATATGACCGCATGGACCTGTGGCAGACGCCGCTGCCCTACTCCGTGGTCCACCGCCTCGCCGTGTCGTCTGCCTGTCAGGGACGCGGTGCCGGACGCCGCATGCTGGTTCATCTTGAGAATGAGGCGCGTCGCCGGGGCTTCGTGTCAATGCGTATTGATACCGGAACGCAGAACGTTGTGATGCACCGTCTGTTGCAGTCGTCCGGATATGTGTGCCGCGGCCGCTGTAATTTCGTCTGGGGCGAGAGACTGGTCTTTGAACGGGAATTATGGGTCTTACTTCGCCCACGTCTGCCCGAAAACGGCGGCATAGGTGACTAAGGCGAAAGCGGCTACGGCACAAAGCACTCCCAGGACCAGGAAAGCGATTGCGAAACGCCGGCATATTTTCTTCGGATTCAGTGCAAGCGATGCCGCAGCCATCAGAGTCACGATAGCCAGCGGCATCAGCAGTCCACATATTAATAATGTGAATTCGCCGTAGGACATTCCTGTCAGGTTTCCGCCGTCGCGCATTATCAGCAGGAAGATGTCGCAGAGGCGGTCGAGAGCGTTTATGGGTTCTAATGTGAAGGCAGGCATGTGCGGATAGGATTTTGACTCTATATACAGGGTTTTGTATTATTAACAAACGAAAGGGGCGATTTTTATGCCGTTCAAAAAATTTTTCCGACTTTATTGAATTATAATAAAAATTATCCCTAAATTTGGGGGAAATAAATACGCCATGAAATCGGTCCGCCTCCCATCCTCCGGCAGTCATATTCTGCCTTATTACCTCGCCGCCGAGGAATGGATTGCCCGCAACCTGCCGCGCGAAGAATATTTCTTTGCCTGGCAGACAAGGCCGACTGTGATATGCGGCCGCCATCAACAGATGCAATGTGAGGTGGACATGGCATATTGCCGTTCGCACGGCATCGAGGTTTACAGGCGCAAGAGCGGCGGCGGCTGCGTGTATTCCGACGGCAACAACGTGATGTTCTCGTATATTACTCCGGCAACCTCGGTCGTCTCGTCGTTCGGTTCATATACCCGGGCCGTTTGCCGGATGCTGGCCTCGCTCGGCATCGACGCCCGCGCCACGGGCCGCAACGACATCGAGGCCGGGGGATGCAAGGTGGCCGGAAACTCGTTCTACTACACCGCTGGCTGCGGGATTGTACACGGCACGATGCTTTATGACGCCGACCCGGAAACCATGTCGCACGTGCTGACGCCGTCAAGGGCGAAACTCCTGAGCAAGGGCGTCCAGTCCGTACCCTCGCGCATCACCACACTGCGCGCACTCGGCCTTGACATCTCCTGTCGGGAATTTATCGAACGGGCCGTCATCATGATAGCCCCGGACGGTGAAATCGTCCTCGACGACAAAGCCGACCGGGAGATAGAGGAAATCATGCAGACTTATCTCGCGCCGTCCTTTTATGCCGACAAGGTCCGCGGCAGTCGCCACGGCAACCGAGTACCCGACGTGGGGCAAATCGGTTTCACCTGCTCAATTGATGCTGACGGCCGGATAACGAAGCCACTGTTGGCCGGCGACTTCTTCGCACTTTCCGACCTTGATGCCAGCATATATAAATGTCTCGAAGGATGTCGCGCGGATGCCGCATCGATTTCAGAGGCGCTGCAAGGCATCGACCCGGCTAAAATCATTCTCGGCCTGGACCGGGAAACGCTTCTGAATATAATTCTAACCGAAATTTCAGATATAAAACCATGAAAACAACATGTCTTCATCAACATCATGTGGACCTCGGGGCGCTTATGTCGCCCTTCGGAGGTTTCGATATGCCGATCAGTTACCGCGGCATTGAGGAGGAACACCGCGCCGTGCGCTCGTCGGCCGGCGTTTTCGACGTCTCGCACATGGGCGAGGTTTCAGTCACTGGCCCCGCCGCCACGGCATTTGTCAACCATATCTTCACCGGCAATGTGGCGCCGCTGGCTCCCGGCAAGGTAATCTACGGCATGATGCTCAATGAATCAGGCGGCGTAGTTGATGACCTGCTTGTTTACAAGTATTCCGATACCGACTATTTTCTGGTAATCAATGCCGCCAACATCGACAAGGATGTGGCATGGATTGAACGGCATGCAGCAGGATTCGACGTGAAGGTCGACAACCGGAGCGACCATTGGGCCGAACTGGCCCTCCAAGGACCGGATGCCGAAAACATCATGCAGGCCGTCCTCGGCCTTGATGTCACCGACCTCACATTCTATACATTTAAAGATATGACAGCCGACTCGGCCCGAATCATCGTCAGCCGCACAGGCTATACCGGCGAGGACGGATTTGAGATTTACGGTCCGGCAGAATACATCGTCAGCGCCTGGGAACGGCTCATGGCTGCCGCGGTAGAACCTTGCGGCCTGGGCTGCCGAGATACCCTGCGCTTC
>CAJJOO010000295.1 GCA_905193395.1 uncultured Porphyromonadaceae bacterium | reverse complement strand
TCCCTCGGGAGTGTTCCAGGGCAATATAAACGTGATAGGCAACGGCGTGGTGCTGGACCCCGTGCTGTTCGCCTCGGAGGCCGCCGACCTCATCGACAGCGGCACTCCGCTGAAATCCATCCTGAAGATATCGCGCAAGGCCCACCTGATTCTTCCCACCCACCGCCTGCTCGACGCCGCCCTCGAGGCCGCAAAAGGCAGCGGCAAAATCGGCACCACCGGCAAAGGCATCGGACCGACATACACCGACAAGGTGTCGCGCTGCGGACTACGTGTAGGCGACCTTGAGGCGCCCGACTTTTCCGAACGTCTTCATAATGCCACCGAAGCCCACGTCCACCGCATCGAGGCCCTGGGCATGAAAGTTGACCGCGAGGCCCTGGCATCGCTGACATCGGCCTGGCTGGAAGCCGCCGCCTTCCTTCGCGAATTTGAGTTCATCGACTCGGAACACTATATCAACAAGGCTCTGGACAGCGGCCGCAGGGTGCTGTGCGAAGGCGCCCAAGGCTCGATGCTCGACATCGACTTCGGCTCATACCCCTTCGTCACCTCGTCCAACACCGTATCGGCCGGCGCCTGCACCGGCCTGGGCGTGGCTCCGCGCCGCGTGGGCGAAGTGTACGGCATCTTCAAGGCCTACTGCACGCGCGTGGGAAGCGGTCCCTTCCCCACCGAACTGCACGACGAAACCGGCTGCCGCATCCGCGACATAGGCCATGAATACGGCGCAGTGACCGGCCGCGAACGCCGCTGCGGATGGATTGACCTCGTTGCGCTCCGATACACCATCATGATTAACGGCGTGACGAAACTAATCATGATGAAGAGCGACGTCCTGGACACCTTCGACACCATCAAAGCCTGCACAGCCTACGAAATCAACGGCCGGGTGACCGAGGATTTCCCCTACTCCATCGACGAAGGCACCGACCTGAAGCCCGTCTACACCGAACTGCCGGGCTGGAAGACGTCGCTGAGCGAGGTGAAGAGCGCTGCCGACTTCCCCGCGGAATTCCGCGACTACATAAAGTTCCTCGAAGAGCAACTCGGCGTCCCCGTGGCCATTGTCTCCGTAGGTCCCGACCGCACACAGACAATCGAACTCTGAGACCTCAGAAACGTTAATATACTATTCATCTACCTAACCTGAAAAACTCACATGGCAACAGTCAAACCCTTCAAAGGCGTACGTCCGCCGCGCGAACTGGTGACAGAAGTCGCTTCCCGCCCTTATGACGTGCTGAACTCCGACGAGGCCCGTGCCGAAGCACAGGGCAACCCCCGTTCGCTCTACCACATCATCAAGCCCGAAATCGACTTCGAACCGGGCACCGACGAACACGACCCGAAAGTCTATGACCGCGCCGTTGAGAATTTCAAGACCTTCCAGGACAACGGCTGGCTGGTTCAGGACGACAAGGACCATTACTATATCTACGCCCAGACCATGAACGGCCATACACAGTATGGCATCGTGGTGGCCGCCAGCGTGGCCGACTATATGGACGGCGTCATCAAGAAGCACGAACTGCCCCGCCGCGACAAAGAAGAGGACCGCATGAAGCACGTGCGCGTGCAGAACGCCAACATCGAGCCGGTGTTCTTCGCCTTCCCGGACAACAAGGTGCTGGACCGCATAATCCGCGAGGTGACGTCCGACACCCCCGAATACGATTTCATCGCTCCGGACGGCTTCGGCCACACATTCTGGGTGATTGACGACGAGGTGACAATCGACACCATCACCAAGGAATTCGTCCGTATCCCTTACCTATACATCGCCGACGGGCACCACCGTACCGCCGCTGCCGCCCTGGTGGGCAACGAAAAGGCACGCCTCAACCCCGACCATCGCGGCGACGAGGAATACAATTATTTCCTGGCTGTGGCTTTCCCCGCCTCGCACCTGAAAATCATTGACTACAACCGCCTGGTACGCGACCTGAACGGCCTGTCGCCCGCCGAGTTCCTCGAAAAACTCGAATACAAGTTCATAGTCCACGACATGGGCACGGTGCCCTACCGTCCCGAGCGGCTTCACAACTTCTCGCTCTATCTGGAAGGACGCTGGTACTCGCTGACGGCACGCGAGGGCACCTACAACCCCAACGACCCCATCGGCGTGCTGGACGTGACCATCTCGTCCGACTATATCCTGCGCGACCTGCTCGGTATCACCGACCTGCGCAGCGACAAGCGCATCGACTTCGTGGGAGGCATCCGCGGACTCGAAGAACTGAAACGCCGCGTGGACTCGGGAGAAATGGCTGTGGCGCTGGCCCTGTTCCCCGTTTCGATGGAACAACTGATGGCCATAGCCGATACCGGAAACATCATGCCGCCGAAAACCACCTGGTTCGAGCCGAAACTGCGTTCCGGACTCGTAATCCACAAACTCGATTAAATCCCCGCGTTTGTCGTGGAAATTGACTAACTTTGCACGACTAAACAGACCCATAGCAATGGAACAGAATAAGAAAGAAATAATCCTCAGTGGAATCCGCCCGACGGGCAATCTCCATCTGGGCAACTACTACGGCGCGCTGCGCAAATTCGTGAAGATTCAGAACGACTATGACTGCAACTTCTTCATAGCCGACCTGCACGCGCTGACCACCGCCACCGACCCCGCCGCGCTGCACGCCAACGTCAAGGGCGTCCTGGCCGAATATCTGGCCGCCGGAATCGACCCCGAAAAGGCCACCATCTTCGTTCAGAGCGACATTCCGGAAATCTCCGAAATGTACCTGCTGCTGAACATGCACGTGGGTATCGGCGAACTCC
>CAJJOO010000294.1 GCA_905193395.1 uncultured Porphyromonadaceae bacterium | reverse complement strand
ATCGCCCTCGAAGACCTCATATTCAGTTACTTCCCGGTGAACATACGGCATAAGAAAGTCCAGACCGGGAGCCGTGATGCGCATGCGTGGCAGTTTCTTCATTTCCTGTGACATTTCAGCAGTCCTTTAAGCACATAAACATATTTTCGGGCCAGTCTCAGCGGATTGGCCGGCAGATTATGCCGCCGAAGGACTTTAAGTTTCTGTATATTGTTGACAAACAGTCGCGAGGTGAACTTCGTGGACAATCCGCCCAGAGTCATCATCGACAGGGTGGCCGGAATGTAGCGATAGTGCAGCGAGCGGTCTGAAAAAAGCCGTATCCACATATCGTAGTCACCGGTAATCGACATATCGGTGACATAATATCCCACCTTGTCCAGAACTCGTCGGCGCACGAACAACGTCGGATGCGGCGGCACGATGCCGTCCAGGATACGGGCAGGGTCGTATTTGTCGGCCGAATACAGGCGCACCGGGCGACGTGAACGCGGACGGATGAACATCAGGTCGCCGAACACGAAATCCAGATCGGGGTCGGACTCGAATGTCGCCGCCACACGGGCAAGGACATCGTCACCGCCCAACTGGTCCGAACCATGGACGAATCCCAGCACCTGCCCCGTCGCCGCGGCAAGGCCGCAGTTCATGGCATCGTAGACCCCGGCCGGCTTGCGCCGTATCACGCGAACCCCGGGATAGCGGGCAAGCAGCGGCAAAGCCTCGTCGCCGGGATTCCCGTCAACTATGATATGCTCTACATCGGGATGCGTCTGGCGCCTCACGCTTTCAAGGCTGTAAGCCAGTCGCTCCCCGTCTTTGCGGGTTATGGTGACAATCGAGACCTTCATAATCAGTGATGCTGCATCATGTAACAGATAATGAGGGTTGCAGCCAGCAAAGCAGTGAACACCGCAAGCCACACGCCGAGCGACTTGCGCCACCCGCGGGCAATCACAGACGCCGCAGCCGGCAAAAGCATGGGAAGCCAGGGCAGACAGTAGCGCGAGACACGCCCGGACGAAAGCCAGGCCGTAACGATTGTCAGCAGCGCGCCGCAGGCCACGGTGTGACGCATCGCCGCCGGAGCCTGGCGCCACATGGTGAACAGCCAGTAAAGTATCAGAGCGCCGGCAAAATACCACGTATAGCCCAGATGGGCGACGCACATGGTGTAGCCGAAATCATTGAAACGGAAAATATTCCAGGGGAATGGGAGGAGGAACTGGACGACGAGCGACAGCGGCAGCATCAGCAGTTTGCGATAGAAAGGCATAGTGGAATAGTCGCCCAGAATATTGTCCCATGCTGCGGTATTCTCGTTTTTCAGCACGATCAGCGAACTCGGGTCGGCCGTAAGCACCTTCACGGCGTCGATGTTATAATGATAAACCAGCGGGTCAACGACAAACTTCGACAGCAAGCCTGCCAGAGCCACAAAAACAAAGGGCCACAGGTTATCGCGCCGGCCGATGCCGAAGACAACGGCCATCGCCACCACAATCAGGCCCATATTGGTGCGAAGAAGACCGGCGACAATAGCCACAATCATGGCAATGGTCACCTCGGCCGCGCCGGGGCGGAATCCGGGCGTGCGCCAGCGGGCCAGCAAGCAGGTCAGCGCGGCCATAAGCATGGTCAGCGGCACATCCTTCAGAAAAACGGTCGACTGCGTGTAAAGATAGCACATCAGCGCTGTCAGTCCCATGGCGATTGTAGCAACGCGTCGCTTGCCGCCGGAGGCAAACCACGCCACACCGCCGATTCCGGCGACAGCCAGAGGATAGCATAGGCTCACGAACGACAGAAGCACCGTGAAATCGCGTCCGAACAATGCGATAAGTCCTGCGGCAACATAAGCCATAGGCAATATAGGCCTGGACGACTCCGTTCCGGACAGCAGACCGAGGGCGCCGTTCCAGTCGCGGTGGGCATCGAAATTCATCAGAACGGGATCGGAGACAGTGCCTCCCAAAGCCACGGTGAAAAGGTGCATGTTGAGAATCACGCCCAGCAGCGACAGTGTGGCCGAAGCAGTCAGAATCCAAGCCATGGCACGCGAGCGCCATGGGCAGAATTTCAACATTGCGGTAATGGAAGTTGCACTCAGAATGGCCGTCACCGCCATAACCGCGGGCGTGGCTCCGCGCCACAAGAGTAAGGACACGACCAAAGTCACGCCACACAGCAGCACGAAACACATATATGCAACCTCAGAAATTTTCACATTGCAAAGGTACATAAAAAAGACGGAATTCCGTGTCGCGCACGGGAATAAAGTCCGAAAAAAAGGCAGGATTCCTGCGCCATATACGGGAATATAGTCAGGCGCCCTGAGGGCTGAGATTGCAGATTTCTCAAAAAAATGTGCAGTGAGAGCAGCTTCGTTGATAATTATTAATAAATTTGCATCCGAAATGGCAAGCAATACCACCGATACGGCCAAAGGGCCCATGCAGATTGACATCGACGCCGTGATTGACGCACGGCTGGGAAAACGCGCCGCGTACATTCCCGGCTGGCTCAGAACGCGTCTGAAAAAGATTGTGTGTCAAGACAGCCTCAACGCCATGCTGCGCGAGTGCTATCCGCGCCGCGGAGCCGAATTCTGCCGCGCCGTCCTGGACCATCTGGACATCAGCATCGACGTTCTGGGCCTGAACCGTCTGCCCGACCCTGCCGACACCCGCGTGATGTATGTCTGCAACCATCCCCTGGGAGGTCTGGACGGAATGGCGCTGATTGACTTTGTGGCACGCCGCCACGGCGTCGAGCCGCAGTGTCGAGAC
>CAJJOO010000293.1 GCA_905193395.1 uncultured Porphyromonadaceae bacterium | reverse complement strand
AGTTTTTTATTATAAATCAACGCTATGGACTACTCCAAACTGAAATTCGACACCATTCAGATCCACGCCGGCCGCGACCGCGACGACGCCACCTGCGCCCGCGGAATCGCCATCCGCCCCACCTCGGCCTACACCTTCCCCTCCTGCGACTACGCCGCACGCCTCTTTGAACTCTCGCAGCCCGGAAACATCTACACCCGTTTGCAGAATCCCACCACGGCGGCCTACGAGGAACGCATCGCGGCCCTCTACGGCGGCGTCGGCGCCCTGGCCACATCCTCGGGCATGTCGGCAATCCTCACCGCAATAACCTCCCTGGCATCCGGCGGCGACACCATCGTGGCCTCGCCCTTCCTCTACGGCGGCACATACAACCTCTTCCGCCACACCCTCCGCCGCCTGGGCATCAACGTGGCAATCGCCGAATCGGCCGACCCCGCCGACTTTGCCCGCGCCCTGGAGTCCGCACCCCGCGTCCGCGCCGTCTTCGCCGAAAGCATGGGCAATCCCACCTGCGACGTGGTCGACATCGAAGCCCTGGCACGCATAGCCCACAACGCCCGCGTACCCCTGATCATCGACAATACCTTCGGCGCCGGAGGCTACCTCTGCAACCCCCTGCAATGGGGTGCCGACATCATCGTCGACTCCGCCACAAAGTGGATCAACGGCCACGGAACCGCAATGGGCGGCATCATCGTCGACGGCGGCAAGTTCGACTGGACCGGTTTCGACGCCGTCGACGCTCCCGACGCCGGATACCACGGCCTGAACTTCCGCGAGGCCTTCGGCCCGGCCGCCTTCATCACCAAATGCCGCGTCGACGGTCTCCGCGACCTCGGCACCTGCCCCTCGCCCTTCGACTCCTACCTTATGCTTCTGGGCCTCGAGACCCTGTCGCTGAGGGTGCGCCACCAGGCCGAGTCCACCCGCCGCATCGCCACCTACCTGCGCAACCATCCCCGCGTGAAGCGCGTAAGTTACGTAGGCTTCGAGGACCATCCCTCGCACGCCCTGGCCGCAAAATACTTCCGCGGCGGCGGTTCCTGCGTCTTCAACGTCGAACTCAAAGGCACCCTCGACAGCACCGTCCGCTTTGTCGAGGCCCTGAAACTCGTGGCCCACATGACCATGATCGGCGACTCCATCAGCGTCGTAACCCACCCCGCTTCCACCACCCACAAGCAACTCAGCGAGGCCGACCTAGCCAAGGCCGGCGTCACCCCCACCCTGCTGCGCGTCTCCCCCGGCCTGGAGGACCCGGACGACATCATCGCCGACTTTGAGCAGGCATTCGAAGCCATCGACCGATGAAACACACCTTCCTGTCGCCCAAGCCCTTCGTCCTGGAATCCGGCGCCGTGCTCCCCCGCCTGGAACTGGTCTACCACACCTTCGGCACCCCGGCACCCGACCGCGGCAACGTCGTCTGGGTGTGCCACGCCCTCACGGCCAACAGCGACGTGGCCGACTGGTGGCCCGGCACCGTGGTTCCCGGCGGATTCCTCGACCCGGAGGAGCATTTCACCGTCTGCGTCAACATCCCGGGCTCGCACTACGGCTCAACGGGGCCGCTGTCGGTCAATCCCGAGACCGGCAGCCCCTACTACGCCTCGTTTCCGGCCCTGACGATGCGCGACATCGTCGCCGCCCTGCGCCTGGTGGCCGACCACCTGGGCCTCGACACCATCGACACCCTGGTGGGCAGTTCCGTGGGCGGCTTCCAGGCCCTGGAATGGGCCGTGCAGCAGCCCGAACGCTTCCGACGCCTGGTCCTCATCGCCACCGACGCCAAGGCTTCCCCCTGGGCCATCGCCGTCGACGAGACACAGCGCATGGCCATCAAGGCCGACCCCACCTGGGGGCAGCCCTCGCCCCGCGCCGCAATGGACGGCATGGCCGCCGCACGCGCCATCGGCCTGCTCACCTATCGCGGCCCCGAGGGCTACAACCTCACCCAGAACGACCCGCCCGAAGGCGTCCCCGCCGCAGGACACCGCGCCTGCACCTACCAGCGCCACCAGGGCGACAAAATCTGCGCCCGCTTCAACGCTTACAGTTACGTCAGCATCCTCGACGCCTTCGACACCCACGACGTCGGCGCAGGCCGCGGAGGCGTCGAAGCCGCCCTCGCCACCCTCCGGATGCCCGCACTGGTGGTCGGCATCACCACCGACATCATCTTCACCCCGCCGGAAATGCGTCGTCTCGCCGCCATGATTCCCCATGCCCGATACGCCGAGATTGCCTCGCCCCTGGGCCACGACGGTTTCCTGGTGGAGCACGGCCAACTGAACCGCATCATTTCCCTGTTTTTCTCCGAAACCAACTCAAAACCACAGCAATGAGCATAATCCGCATCGGCCTCTTCGGCCTCGGGACCGTGGGCTGCGGCATCTGCCGCATCATGGCCCTGGCCCGAAACTCCCACGCCGAAATACTCAAGATTTGCGTCCGCGACATCAACAAGAAACGCCCCGTCGAGGTCCCCACGGGCATTCTCACCGACCGCCCCGAGGACATCCTCGAAAACCCCGACATAAACCTCGTCGTCGAGGTCATCGACGACCCCGAGGCATCATACCGCATCGTCACGACAGCCCTGCGCCGCGGTCTCCCCGTGGTCTCCGGCAACAAGGCCATGATTGCCCGCCACCTGCCCGAACTCATTGAATTGCAACGCAAACACGGCGCCGCACTGCTCTACGACGCCTCCTCCTGCGGTTCAATCCCCGTGATCCGCAACCTCGAGGAGTACTACGACAACGACCTCCTGCTCGAAGTCAAAGGCATCCTCAACGGC
>CAJJOO010000292.1 GCA_905193395.1 uncultured Porphyromonadaceae bacterium | reverse complement strand
TTCCTGTACGGGCGACCTGGACTTGCTTCCCACCAACCCCAACGATATAACTTCCGGAACGTTCCCTCAGAACCCCACCGAGTACATGGAGCGCACCATCGGCATGGTATATCTCGACTTCGCAACCTATGGCTACGGTACCAATGACGACGGTAGCAACATCCTGGGTTCGATGGACGGCGGTATGTCCACATTCCAGCGCGCCATCTTCAACATGGAGGAAATCCCCTCCGACGAAGCCAACTGGCTCCCCTCGGCCGACGCTATTCCTCCCACATTCCAGTACGGTCTGATTCCCGCCAACGACAATGTGGTGATGGGCGTTTACTCGCGTCTGATGGCCAACGTCGGTCTGGCCAACAACTTCCTGCAGACAGATTTCGGTATCACCACCGACGCCGAGCAGAAACTCTTCGAAGACTTCTCGCGCCAGGCCCGCATCCTGCGTGCAGCCTGCTATTTCTATCTGATTTCAATCTACGGCAATGTGCCCTGGGCCGGCGATGACGTCAAAATTGGTTCCATTCCCCCGCAGTTGAGCACCAACTTCGCCGAAGGGCGTCGTCTGGTTACAAATGAGGTGGTCAGCGAACTCGAGGAAATCGTGAACTGGTACAAGCAGAACGACCCCGACAACACTCCCTACTACGGTTACGTAGGTCTTGACGTTGCCGAAGCCCTCCTCGTTAAATTCTACCTCAACGCCGAGGTATTCACCGGCACCCCCGAATGGCAGAAATGCTGGGACCACGCCGAGGCTATCATCGCCCGTCGCGGTCATGGCGGCTTCCGGAACTCCGGTCTCTGCAACGCCTATCACCAGAACTTCGGTTACAACAACAAGCAGTTCGCTCTGGGCGGCTCGTCCGACATCAACGAAATCCTGTGGGTAATTCCCCAGGAAGTTCCCGGCAACAATAACGGCCAGGGCATCAAATCGTATGCCAACGGCGGTTTCATGTGCAACGCCTGGATCGGTGACGCTCCCTCGGACAAAACCTTCACCTGCACGCAGGCCGAATACAACTCCGGCAACGGCTGGAAATGTATGAGCGCCCGCCGTCAGTTCGTCGAAGTGTTCGACTGGGATGCCAACTACTTCTTGTCGCCCGACGTCCGCGTGAAGTGGTGGAAAACCGCTGCCGACGGCTTCAACATCAACAACGACGTGTTCACCCAGGCTGCCTGGGGTGAGAACGGCTTCCTCGCTGTCAAGTACACCAACTGGAACATCCTTGACAACGGCGAGGTTGACACAGACAACGTCCCCGTGGCTGCCGACCCCCTGGGTATCGACTACGCCATGATCCGCCTGGCCGAAATCTACCTGTCGGCTGCCGAAGCCGCCCTCAACGGCGGTGGCGACCGCGCCAAGGCCCTCACTTATGTGAACTACATCCGCGAACGTGCCGGAATGCCCGCTTACGAGACCATCAACCTCCCCGAACTCCAGAACGAGCGTCAGCGTGAACTCTACACCGAGTGCACCCGCCGCACCGACCTTGTCCGCTACGGCAAGTGGGTTTCGGGCTACACATGGAACTGGAAGTACAACGTGAAGAACGGTACCGACTTCCCCTCCTACTTCAATGTTTATCCTCTGCCCGCAACTGTGGTGACCCGCAACGGCTATGTGCAGAATCCCGGTTACTAATCAATCCGTTTAGAATCTGACAAATGAAAAAGATAGCATTTATCATGACGGCCGCAGCCCTGGCGCTCGGTTTCGCCTCCTGCTCCGAGGACCGCGACCCGGTTTATCAGAACCCCACGCAGTTTGTCCTCAACCAGCCCGCCATGGCCGACCAATATATCGACCTTGCGGAGTCTAACGCCACCCTGCAACTGGTGTGCTCGCAGCCCGACTACGGCTACTCCGCAGTGACACAGTATTCGGCCCAGATGTCGATGACTCCCGACTTCGCCAAGGTCTATGACCTCGAACCCGTCAACAAGACCACCACCAATCTCTTCGTCAAGCAGAGCGACGTGGCCGTCGGTATGATGGAACTCCAGGATATCAAAGACCAGGAGACATACGACGAAATCTACAACGCCGACCACCTGTATGACAAAGTATACTTCCGTGTCGTTGCCCAACTGGCAGGCGTCGAAAGTTCGAAAATCACCTCGAACGTAGTTTCCTACAACAACATCAAGCCCTATTTCGCAATCAAACTGCCCGGATTCATCTACCTGGTAGGTGCACCCGAAGGCTGGGCCGGTCCTAACCCCGGCAGCGAAAGCCACTACAACGACTGGCGTCTCTTCGAACCCGACAACGCTATCGGTTCCAAGGTCTACTCCGGTACGTTCGACGTTCCCGCCGGAAGCGCCATGTTCCGCTTCTACACCGCCCTCACCGGCTGGGATGCTGATTCCTACGGTAGCCAGGAAGCTGATAATCCTCTCGATTTCGAACTGGTGGACGGCTCGTTCTCCGGTACCGTTGTCAAAGGTAAGGGTGCCTTCAACTTCCCCAACTGGGAAGGCGGCCAGATGACCATCACCGTTAACATGAGTGACGCCAACAACATGACCGTCACCGTTCAGGCCGGCGCCGTGAAACCCGTTGTGACAACCTATATCTATCTGGTAGGCTCAATCAGCGGCTGGATGGCTCCCGGTACGGATAATGAAGCAGCCTACAAGGACTTCCGCCTTGCCTGCTCCACCGACGACGGCATCTATGTCGGCTCGTTCCCCGTGACCGCCGGCCATGTCAACTTCCGCTTCTGCAGCGCCCTGACTGCCGAAGGCTGGGACAACCCCACCCAGTTCGGTGCAGCCGAACCCGACGGTGACGTTCCCT
>CAJJOO010000291.1 GCA_905193395.1 uncultured Porphyromonadaceae bacterium | reverse complement strand
GTTACACTTCTAAAATCAACGTACAATGAATTTACGTCCGGCGCGGATGTAGATGCCCGGGGCCAGCGAACCGGCCTTGACGATACGGCCGTCGATGGTATATGTCGGGGCGTCGGCGTCGGTGTCGTCCTCGGGCGTCAGGACCACGTCCTCGATGCCGTCGGCCTGCACAAGGCGCAGCGACGAGATATGGATGCCGCTGGGACGGTAGGGATTGCCGTCGACAAGGCGCAGAGTCTGATGTCCGGCCTTGAGATTCAGCGAGAATGTACGCTCGACGTATTCGGTGTCGCTGCCGGGCAGGGTGAACGCGGCGGGAGCAACGAGAACAGTGGCATCCTCGCCTTCAACCAGGCTCACGCCCACGCAGGGGTCGAAGCGCACGGGTTCGCCCTGGCCGGAAACGGTGAGGACCAGATTGTAGGCTCCGTCGGCGGCCACGTCGAACTGATAGTCGAGTGTTGCGCCGGCGCTGAACTGCGAAACCTCGATGGGCAGCGGGGCCTGGGGATTGTTGCCGGGCCACAACTGGCAGAGTGTCTGCGAGATGTATTCCGTGGCAGGAACCTCCTCGGCTACGGCATGCCAGATATCGGGATTGAACTCCGACATATAGACATATACATATCCCTGTGGCGAAAGAGTGCGCGGGCCGGTACCGTTTTCGGTGATTACGAGGCCATAGCAGGGGCTGCCGGTCGTCGGGGTGTTCTCATGACGGCCGATGGGCTTGAACCAGGCGTAGCGGTAGATCCACGGGGTCTTTTCAAGCCATTCGACGGTCTCGACCATAGAGGCTACCTGCACCACAGGTTCCACACGCGACGAAGCGTTGCCCTCGTTGGGCCAGTAGCAGAACTCGGTGACCCAGACGTCCTTGCCGTAGCGTTCGTGGAACTCGGTGGCGAGGGTCTTCATCACGCCCAGACCGCCGTAGTTGTGGATTGCCACGAAATCGAAGGCATCCTTGCCCACAAGTTGCACGAATTCGTCGAACCATTTGGTGGGCTGCTGATAGGGTGCGTTGGGCGAATAGTTCATGGCCGGAGCAACCAGTTTCAGGCCCAGTTCGCGGGCCAGAGCAACCACTTCGGGCCAGTATTGGGCGGCGACGGCCGGCGTCATGTTTGACTGGGCCGTGAAATTGGGTTCATTGAAACCGAGCAGGTATTTCACATTGGGATGCGAACGGACATATTCGCGGATGGCGTCGGCGTTGTAACGGTTGTTCCACACCATGGGCACGAAGTCGTAGCCTTCGAAATTGATTACCTCGCTCTGCCAGCCCTTGCCCGGAGTGTTGGCCCAGTTGTAGTACCAACTGACACCGGGGGTGAGGACTTCCATCTGTGCGCCCAGCGAGAACTGGTTCTCGCTGACACCGCGCTTGTAACTGCGGGCCGAGGCGGGCGACAGGACTGCGGCCGCCAGTGCCAGGGCTATGATTCTGGAGTATTTCATTGCTGAATGTTATTTTACGGTGAATGTGACAGGTTCGGCCTTGCACTCGGAGGAATTGTCGACCCACAGATAGAAATCGCCGGGTTCAACCTTGTAATTGCCGTCGAGGTCGTGGAAACCCAGAGCCGAGGCCGGCAGGGTGAAGGTGAGGTCGGTGCTCTGGCCGGGAGCCAGGGTGAACTTGCGGAAATCCTTCAGTTCTTTCAGCGGACGCGAGAGCGAAGCCACAAGGTCGCGGATATAAAGCTGGGCCACGTCCGAAGCCTCCGTGTCGCCTGTGTTGGTGACATGGACGGTGACGGTGATTTTGCCGTCGGCTGCGGTTTCGGTGGTATCGAGTACGGGACGGCCATACTCGAAGGTGGTGTAACTGAGGCCGTAGCCGAATGGATAGAGGGGACCGTAGCCGGCATCGAGATAGTAGGTTGTGCAACCTGTAGATGTCTGTCCGGCTTCAAGGGGAATATCGTCGATGAGGGTCATTTCGCCAACGGGACGGCTGGTGTTCTTGACGGCATAGTACAGAGGCATCTGGCCCGACATGCGCGGCATCGACATGGGCAGTTTTCCGCCCGGAACGGCCTTGCCTGAAAGCAGGTTGGCGATGGCGGGACCGCCCATGGTGCCCGGATGGAACATGAACAGCAGAGCGTCACTCAGTTCACTTTCCTCGGCCAGTACCAGGGGACGTCCGGCCATCACGACTGTAACGACAGGTTTGCCGGTGGCGGCCAGTCGGCGCAGCATGGCGGTCTGGGCGCCCGGCAGGGTGAGGTCGGCGCGGCAGTGGGCCTCGCCGGAAAGAACGGCTTCCTCGCCGGCGAAGAACAGAATCACGTCGGCATCGGCGGCGGCGCGTGTCAGTTCGGCAAAGGCGGTGGTGTCCTTGTCGCGGCTGTAATCCAGACCGGGGACATAGGTCACGGCGTCGCCGTAGGCCTCACGCAGCGATGCCAGCGGCGTCACGGTGTTTTCCTTGCGCAGGTCGAAGCACCAGGTGCCGTTCTGGTCGTGCATGGCGTCGGCCATAGGGCCGGTGACCAGGATGCGGCCGGGCTTGGCTGCAAGCGGAAGCGTGTGGTTGCGGTTCACCAGAAGGATGGCGCTTTCCTCGGCCGTGCGGCGTGCGGCATCCAGCGATTCGGGTGCCAGGAAACGCGAGGAGTTGGCCATGTCGACATAAGGGTTTTCGAACAGGCCCAGTTCCATTTTCAGGCGCAGCATTTTGCGCACCATCTCGTCAACAGTAGCCATGGGCACGCGGCCCTCGCGCACCAGGTCGGCCAGATGGTCGGTATAGGCATGGCCTTCCATGTCGACGTCCACTCCGGCGTTCGAGGCCATCACGGCGGCCTCCACATTA
>CAJJOO010000290.1 GCA_905193395.1 uncultured Porphyromonadaceae bacterium | reverse complement strand
CGATGAGAAACTGGACGTGAACGATGTCATCGAGGCCCACCTCGATATCGAGCGTTCGCGCCACGAGGAGTCCGTGCGGGTTTCGGCCGACACCTATGTTATGCAGCCTGCGATTCTCGAGGATAACACCACGTCCGATGCCGGCGATGTCGTCGTTATTGGCCAGGGAATCAAAGGTATCAACTATCGTCTGGCAAAATGCTGCAATCCCATTTACGGCGACGATGTCTTCGGTTTCATCTCGTCGGAAGGCGTCATCAAGATTCACCGCGTCGACTGCCCGAACGCCCGCAACATACGCCAGAAATACCCTTACCGTATCATCAATACCCGCTGGAGCGGCAAGATTGGCAGCCAGTTCGCCGCCTCGCTGCGCATTGTAGGCCGCGACGACATCGGCATCGTCACAAACATTACCTCAATCATCAATAAGGAGCAGTCCACCACCTTGCGCGATATTTCGATTTCAAGCAACGACGGCCTGTTCCAGGGCTATGTCATTGTCGGAGTCAGTTCGCAGGACAGCCTGAACCAACTGATCAGAAAACTTAAAACAGTGAAAGGAGTGAAAGATGTGCAACGCCTTTAAAACTATTGCAGTGGCCTCGCTTATGGCCCTTACCCTTTATTCCTGCGGCAACGACAAGCAGCGCGAGACCGACGCTCAGGCCCTCGTCGAACAGGCCTCCGCTCTTCGTGAACGTGGCGACTATGGGGGCGCCATTGCCCTGCTCGATACGCTCGATACCAAATACCGCGACTGCCGTGACCAGCGTCGCGAGGCCCTGCGCCTTCGCGTCGAGACCCTTATGTCGATGTCTGCCGACAGCCTTAAAGGCATCGAGGAGCAGCGGCCTGCTCTGGTCAAAAGCGCCGAAAGTCTTGCCGGCGATTTCGTCAACGTCACGATGCCGGGCACAGAGGGCTACCGTGTGGCCCGTGCCGCCCGCACAGGCAACGAAATGAATGTCAACACGGTGCAGGCCCGCATCGACGAAAATGATTATTTCTACATTATCGTAAACGTCATACGGCCCATCGGACTTAATGCCGTCACTTTCGGCAAAGCAGTGGCAAAGGGAACTTCGTTGAAAATGGACGGCAGCGAACTTATGACTTTGCCCCAGGAGGTATGTAATGCTCTTGCCGAGGCGGTCGCAGCGGCTCCTTCTGGCTCGCCCGTCACTTTCGATGTCCGCGGCACACGCGGTTCTGTAAAAGTGAAACTTAACGCACGCCAGGCCGATGCTTTCCGCAACACGTGGGCCTATGCCAACGCCTTGCAGCAGATACGCCTGCTGAATATCCGCGGCGAGAAATACGCCCAGCAGATTGAATCGCTTGAGACTCGCCTTGCCGCCCTGGGCAGCGAAACGGAAACTCCGGCAGAAGAATAATTATTTCCGGAACAGGCGGGCGAGTTCGCGTTTGTCATCGCGCTCGCGGATTGTCTGCCTCTTGTCCCATTCTTTTTTACCACGGGCTATGCCAATCCCCAGTTTGGCATAGCCTTTTTCACTGATGAACAATCTCAGTGGCACGATGGTGAAACCGGCGCCATCCGACTCGCGTGTGATGTCGGTGATTTCGCGTCGGTTCAGCAGCAGTTTGCGGTCGCGGCGCTCGGCATGGTTGTTGTACGAACCCCAGCCATAGGGCGCGATATACATGTTTTTCACCCATACCTCGCCGTTGTTCACATAGCAGAATGTGTCGGCCAGCGACGCCTTGCCCATGCGTATGGATTTGATTTCCGTACCCGTCAGGACAATCCCGGCCGTGAACGTGTCGCTAATCTCATAATCGAATTTGGCACGACGGTTCTTTATGTTTACTTCCTTGGGATTCAGTTTCAGTTTCTGGGCCATACGTTTAAATGATAAAGGTTAGCAGGGCGCACATTCCCACCGGCACCACAATCACGGCCACTGCCGAAAGGCACATGAATGTCACCGTATTCCCTTCCGGCACATCCATGAAGCGCGCCGAACGGAAGATGACAAGCAGCGACAGCAGCGGCAGGAAATGCAGCAGCGTCAGCCGCGCCGGCATCGCGCAGGATATGATGTGGTAGAGGCCGATGAGACCGGTCAGATAGATGGTGAAGATATTGATTTTAGTGGGATTCGCCTGTCAGAGATATATCGCGGAAAAATCGCCTCGAGAAACAGGCGCCCCAGATAGAGCGAGGCGAACAAGGCGCCGGCCATTGCCACGGCATGTTCGGCAAGAGTCAGCACCGAAAGGCTGAAATCGTAAAACAGCCTGAGGAATTCCGACAGGCCTACCACCGCCAGCCATGGATAAAAACCGCGGCGGCATAGTACTTCGGGAGCCACTGCCGATTCCGATATGTCCTCCCATCCTCGTTGAGGCGAAAGGACCAGTTGTATCATATTTTTAATAAAAAGCCACATCCGGATATGTACAGACCGCATTTTGGAGCGGTACGGTCTGCAAATTTACATATTTCCCCCCATACTGTAAAAATTTTTTGCTACCTTTGTAGCCCGAACTGAAACAAACCTCTACACTTTTATATTTGTAATTATGATCAAGACCATCCTTTCAATATCCGGTAAACCCGGTCTATACCGTCTGGTTAACCGCGGCCGCAATATGCTTATTGTCGAATCTTTGCAGACCGGCAAACGCATGCCCGCCTACAGCCGTGACAAGGTGATTTCCCTTGGCGACATCGCCATCTATACCACCGGCGACGACAAACCCCTCGGCGAAGTCTTTGAACTGGTCAAGGCCGCAGGCGTGCAGGAGACGGGCATCCTCGTCTCGTGCTCGGATTACCACATCTTCAAGAAGATGAACAAG
>CAJJOO010000289.1 GCA_905193395.1 uncultured Porphyromonadaceae bacterium | reverse complement strand
TCACAAGGGTGCTGTCGGGGCCTTTCAGCAGCCTGACGGAGGCGCTGATCAGGGGTTCGCCGGCGGCGTCCACGGCCCGGCCGGAGATGTCCAGGGCGACGGCGCGACCGAAACAGATGGCGGCCAGCAGCAGGAAGATGATTCGCTGTTTCATCGGGTGCGGTATGCGTAATGCTGTTTTCACGATGCAAAGTTATGCAAGAACGGCGAAAGAGGCAAGTTTTATAGACCAACACCGCAAGTACGCCGACAAACGCGTGCCGGAGGAACGTTGAAGCGCGATTAAGGATGGTGAAAAAAGCCTAAATAAAGCCTTTCAGCGGGTGGTGGCGCAACTTTTGTCCCCTCGGGAATGTATAGTAGATACACAAGCAACAGCAGAAAGAAGTACAATTTGAATTAGTTTTTTCATAGGATTAGATTTTTAAGGTTTTTACGGGAAGGGGCAATCGTGAGACTGCCTCTTTTCGCGTATATACCCCGCGCGTGAGTCAGGGGACGAAAAAAAGCCGAGTTTCACAACCCGACTTTTTCATTAAACCTTTATCTTAATCTAATACTATAAAAACACACATGCAAATATAGTCATATGCTGCAAGCGGGCAAACAGTTAGACGATGAGTAAGGCTAATTTTTACTAAATCGGGCTGATTTTAACACTGTTGATAACTTTTGATAACGTTTGTACTCAAAATATTGCTGCGTTGATAATTCCGTCAGCGCTATCAGGGTTTTCATCCTAAAAGCCCGGTAAACCGTCAAAAAAACCTAAAAATCTGTGGCGGGAATAAAAGATTTTCATTAACTTTGTGACAAACTAATAATTAAGCAAACTCTATATAAGCAAATTCTATATCCATGAAGACTACCATAGCCGCCATGATGATGTTAGCAGCCGCGCCGGTGCTGAGCGCCGAGACCACGGTGCGCTGGTCGACCCTGGGCAACACGACGGGGCCCGACGGCCGGCCCTGCTACGTGCAGCGTTTTGAGGTTCCGGGCAACACGGGCTTCACGCGCCTGGCGTTCAACCAGTTTGCGCGCCAGATGCAGGTTGCGAATCCGGCCGACACCCTTGTGGAGATTGTGCCGGGCTACTATTGCATCGCCTCGCCGCGCTTTGCGGCGGCCGGAGCGGGCGACACCGTGACTGTGGACCTTGTGACACGTGGCAGTTTCCGCAGCATCTGCTATGCCCCGGACGGCGTCCACGGCGTGAAAGCCGACGGCACGACGGTGTCCGTGCGCTTCGAGCGTGCCGACATCATTACCGACCCCTCTCTGTGGGTGTCGGTGTCCGGCGAGGACGTGATGCCCTACGGCCCGCAGGTGTACCGGCGCAACGAAGCGCTTAATGCCTCGGCCGCTCCGGGTTTCTACGATGTGATACCGAGTTACAAGGAAATAAAGTTGACCGGCGATTTCTCGCCCGAATACAAGGGTGTGCGCTATGCCCCGGCGCCCGAAGACCTGCCGGAAGGACGCTGGCGCGTGATTCTGGCCGACGGCTATGCTACGATCGAGGCCCGCGAGGCCGACCGTGCCCTGGCGCTGTCGCGTCTGGCTCCGCTCAACCTGCAGGCCGGCGGTTTCCCCGAGGCCGTGATTACCGACGGTCCGGATTTTGCCTACCGCGGAATAATGATAGACATTGCGCGCAACTACCAGACTCCGGCCGAAATGGACCGCATTCTGGAACTGATGGCGCGCTACGGACTCAATACTCTGCATTTCCATTTTGCCGACGATGAGGCCTGGCGTCTGGAAATTCCCGATTTCCCCGAACTGACAGAAATGGGCGGCCGCCGCGGCTACACGACCGATGAAAAGGACTTCATGGCCCAGTTGTTCACCGGCGACGGCAATCCGTCGAATCTCAATGGTACGTCCAACGGCTATTTCACGCGCGACGAGTTCATTGCCATGCTGCGCAAGGCCCAGAGCCTCGGAATCCGCGTGCTGCCTGAAATCGAGTCGCCGGGACATGCCCGTGTGGCCGTGAAGGCCATGGAACGCCGTTTCCGCGAGACGGGCGACGACACCTACCGCCTGGCCGATCCGTCCGACACCTCGCGCTACACCTCGGCCCAGGCCTTCCACGACAATGTGATGAATCCAGCCCTCCCAGGCCCCGTACGCTTCATGAGCGCTATGGCGAGGAGGCTTAAGGCGATGTACGATGAGGCCGGCGTCGAGATGCCGGCGCTGCACATCGGCGGCGACGAGGTGGCCAAGGGCGCATGGACCGGCAGTCCCGTGGCCCGCGAGTATATGCAACGCCACGGCATGACCGACGAACGTCTGCTCCACCTGATATTCATCACCGAACTGACCGATTCGCTCACCTCGATGGGCATCCCCGTTTCCGGATGGCAGGAAATCGCCGTAGGACATGACGAGGCGTTCAACAACAAGGTGCGTCCGCACGTGTTCAGCGTCAACTGCTGGAGCACGCTGGGCGACCAGAGTTCCGTCACGGCACAGTCGGCACGTGCGGGCTATCCCACGGTGCTCTCGAACGTGGACCATTTCTATATGGATATGTGTTACAGCCCCCATCCCTACGAGCGCGGCCTGTCCTGGGGCGGTTATGTCGACGAGTTCGACGCGCTGCATGGTTATCCCGCACAGTTGTGCAAGGTCGGTCCGGCCGATTTCGCCAACGTAATCGGCCTCTCGGGCCATGTGTTTGCCGAGACCATCCGCGGCCCAGAAGGGATCGAGACCATGATACTGCCCAAGATGCTGGGCCTGGCGCTGTTCCTTTCCCTAAACGTGGCGGTTTCCGCCATTGTGGCCCGCCGCAAGGGCGAGGGCGACAGGGAAAGCG
>CAJJOO010000288.1 GCA_905193395.1 uncultured Porphyromonadaceae bacterium | reverse complement strand
CCCACGACCTTTTCGTTACGAATGAAATGCTCTACCAACTGAGCTATTGCGGCTTTCTGAATATCGCTCCGGAGACTCCTCCGGGGCTTTTGCGGTGCAAAGTTACAAATTTTTCTCGGAACTTGCGCTAAACGCAAGCCTTATTTTTGCGTCTTCAAGTCTGATCAGACCCATGGCCGGGGTCGACACGTAGGGAACAATCGACGTTACCACCTGGCTTTGTGTGGGGTAGTAGTAACTGCCGGTCGATGCGCCCTGCTCGCGGTTCACCTGCACGGGAACCAGCGTGAATGTATAGTCGTCGGCCGTGATTTCGTCCAGGCCCAGCAGGTATTGCATGTATCCGCGCATGCCGCTGAACATGTAGCGGCCGTTGACGGCGTCGTATGTGGCGTAGAACGATGTGCGGTTGTCCGTCAGGCTGTTCTTGGCGAAGAAATCGGCCTTCTTGTTTTTCAGAATCAGCAGCGCGTAGGGCGGCGGGGTGATGCCGTAGCGGTTGGCAATCGAATCCACAGGCACGGAAAATGTCAGCGAAGTGAGTACACGCAGGTTGTCCTTGTATCGGTTGTAGGATGCCACCAGTTCGCGGGCCGGGAATTCCATATCCAGTTCATATCCGGCAGGGGCGGCAATTATCTGCTTGCCCTCGGCAATCATCTTTTTGAGTTCGGCACCGGGGGTGTAGCGGATGTTGTTGTTGACCACCACTTCGGGGGTGACGGCCAGGTAGTCGCCGGCGTAGCGCACGGTTTCCCAGCGGGCCGAGTCGGTGTTGTAAACGTCCTTGTGATAGTACAGACGGATAGAGGTGGAGATATAGTCGGTCACGCGGCCCGAACCGTAATTGCTGCGGATGTAGAGGCCTTTGAACACCTTGTTGATGAACTGACTCGGGTCATTGAATGTCGATGGCGAGTCCATGTAGGCGTTATAGATTTCGCGACCTAGTTCCACCGGAAGGCGTGTGGTCAGCGCCAGCAGCCCCATTTTCTTGATCGAGTCGGGTTCGTTGGCAATCGAGGCGGTGTAGATGCCGCTGGCCAGCGGGGTGCGGTCGTAGTAGTCGGCCGGGTTGAAGTCGGAGTAGATGGGGTAGGGCAAGTCGCGGTTCAGACGGTATACCTCATAGCCCATGGGCACCAGCGAGTCGCCCACATAGCCCGTTAGCGAGGTCTGCAGGAACAGACGCACCGAGTCGATGTTTTCGGCTTTCATGTTCACGGTGTCAATCTTTTTCGAGGGCATGAACTGCGCCACGAAATCGCTGTAAATCGAGCCGAACACCGGCGCTTCGATTGAGCCGAGCAACTGGCTGATGGTGCGCGACTGCACCACGGGATTGGCCTGGGTGGTTCCGGTAACCGTGAAATTCGAGTCGATGACGATTGCCACGGTGCCGTCGTCAAGTATATTGCCCACCGAGGAGGTGTCGTCGCACGACACGGCGGCCAGCGACAATGCCGCGGCGCAGATGAGCGAAATGGGAAGTGATTTCATTTCTTTTTGTTAGAGCGAACGGTAGAAGTCGGCGTAAGCCTGTTCAAAGCCGCTTTCACCGGGATATTCGAGTAATGGTTTGCCCGTCCGGCGGGCATATTCAATGAGGTCTTCGTCCACGCCGGGCGAACTGATGGCGATGGCGTCGGCATAGTCCATGCCGAAACGGTTCAGGGCCTTGTAGTCCACGGGACCGTCGGCCAGGGCTTTCAGTTGCTCGGGCCTGAAGCCGTCCATAATCAGTTTCTCGTACATTCGGGCATCTAAAGTGCCCTCGAAGGGGCGCGAGAACAGCGAGTAGACGATTTTTGCGTCGGCAAAGGCGGGGTCGTCGGCATAGATGGTTTTCAGATAGGCGGGGGTGAGAGCCGTAATCCAGCCGGTGCAGTGGATTATCTGGGGAATCCAGCGCAGTTTCTTGGCTGTTTCGAGGACGCCGCGGACAAAGAAGATTGTGCGCTCGTCGTTTTCCTCGAAAATGGTCTCGGTCTCGAGGCCGTCGGAGGAATGGCGCAGGAAATAATCGTCGTTGTCGATGAAATATACCTGCATGCGCGAGGGCTGCAGGGTGGCGACCTTGATTATCAGGGGATGGTCGGTGTCGTCAATCACTATATTCAGCCCCGAGAGGCGGATTACCTCGTGGAGTTGGTTGCGGCGTTCGTTGATGGCTCCGTAGCGGGGCATGAACGTGCGCACTTCCATGCCGGTTTCACGGATACCCTGCGGCAACATGCGGCCGAATGTGGCCATGTCGCTCGGGTTGAGGTAGGGTGTTATCTCCTGGGAGATATATAGCACTTTGTTGACGTCCATCTTCTGTTTTATTTTTGCTTTTACGGCATTTTCTGCCGAGGATACGGTTTCCCGTTGCAAATTTAGCAAAAATTTCCCGGACGGGGACGTTCTGACACTGCTTTTTGGATTTTTTTAGCAATCTAACGTCGTCCCGGTGCCATTTTGAGCAGGCAGATAGGTCACCGTGGCCGTCGGGGTTGCCATCAGCGCGGCGGCGCGGCGGCGGATGTCGTCGACCGTTATAGCCAGGCGCCGCTGCATGCCGCTGTTTATGTCTTCGCCGTGCATTTCTGCCAGGGCCAGGTTGAAGGCGCGCGAACGCACGTCGAGGTTGCCAAGTTCGCGGTTGGTTTCGAAAAAGGCGTGGGCGCGTTCCAGTTCGTGGCGCGACACTTCGCCGGGACGTTCCAGGCGCCCGAGTTGCTCCATCAGGGCGCGTCCGGCGCTATCGGCCGCGCCGGCATCAGAAAGCCTGGCGGTGAGCATCATGAAACCCTCGTGTTCAGACCCGCTGACCGAGGCGTCGGCGTCGGGGAAGAAGGTAA
>CAJJOO010000287.1 GCA_905193395.1 uncultured Porphyromonadaceae bacterium | reverse complement strand
ATCGACCAAAATTCATTGTCGCAAATAAACGTCGCAGGGGTATGCCAACTTGATTTTCCGACTTTCCGGAGACTTAAAGTTATAGTGGAGATTCAATGTTTGTATTAACGCAGTTTTACATTGAAACACAGTTAAATAAGTGTATAAATTTAAAGTAGTAATGCAATGATGCGGTTGCGTATGGTCCTAAACCTTTGATTCTTATAAACTTGCGTATTATTTTGATTTACCAAATAAAAAAGCACTTGATTTTGAAAAAAGTTTGTCCGAAATTTGTAAACGCAAATCTAATAAATCAGCGTCATTCATGCCTTCACAACGAACTCATACAGAACTCTGGGAAGATTGTCGTGCCTTTCTGCGCGACAACCTTTCGGTGCAGCAGTACACCGTATGGTTCGGTGATGTAAAGTCGCTCGGCTTCGAGAACAACAAACTGCTGTTGAGTACATCGACGATGTACTTTGCCGAGCAACTCGACTACATGTATGGCGGCCTTCTGAATGCTGCGGTAAAGAAAGTATATGGCCCCGGCGTGGCGATTGTTTTCCAGGTCGAGGAGATAAAGGGACAGCCCGAAAGTGTGGTTACGGTACGTTCGGCAATGCCCTCGCCCACCATTATCCAGAGCAGCACCAAGCCCGCGCCCAACCCCTTTGCCTCGAAGCCGCCGGTGGATTTCGATTCGCAACTTAATCCGCGCTACAACTTCGAGAACTACTGCACAGGCAGCAGTAACTTCGTTGCACGCACCATCTCCGAATCCATTGCCAACGATCCGACGAACAAGACATTCAACCCTCTGTTCGTATTCGGCTCCACAGGTGTGGGCAAGACCCACCTGATTCAGGCCGTCGGCATACGCATAAAGGAACGCAATCCCGAGGCCCGCGTGCTCTACGTGACCGCCCGCTATTTCCAGCATCAGTTCACCGCCGCCAATTATAACGGCAAAATCAACGATTTCTTCCATTTCTATCATGGAATCGACACGCTGATAATCGACGACATCCAGGAACTGGCCGGCAAGCCCGATACCCAGAATACGTTCTTCAATATTTTCAACCAGTTGCACCAGAACAACCGCCAGATAATCATGTCGAGCGATTGTGCGCCATCCGAAATGGATGGCTTCGAGGCGCGACTGCTGGGGCGTTTCAAATGGGGCGCTTCGGCAGCCTTGGAAAAGCCCGACCGCGAACTGCGCCGCAATGTGCTCCGCATCAAGGCCGAGCAGGACGGCCTGAATCTGTCGGATGAAATAATCGACTACATAGCCGATAACGTCACCGATTCAATCCGCGACCTTGAAGGCGTCGTAGTGTCGCTTATGGCACATGCAACGGTGCTCAACTGCGAGGTATCCCTGGATCTGGCCCGAAATGTGGTGGCAAACGCCATACGCATCAAGCGCAAGCAAATCAACTTCGAGATGGTGACCGAGGCTGTAAGTTCGTTCTTCAAACTGCAGTCCGACACCTTGTTCACCAAGAGCCGCAAGCGCGAGATAGCCGACGCGCGCCAGATTGTGATGTACCTTACCAAACGCTTCACAAATATGTCGCTCAAGAGTATCGGCGGCCGCCTGGGGCGCTCACACGCCACTGTGATACACGCCTGCCACACCATTGAGGAGCGTCTGACGGTGGACAAAGAGTTGAGGAACTCAATTGACGAGATAAAAAAAATCATTGAAAGTGATTGATTGACAGCCTGCAACGCAAATGTGGGCTGAAATTATGCCAAAGAACATATAAAATTATTTGGCAAAATGCCATAAATAGCGGTAACTTTGTATCGCAAACCTAAAAACAATCTTTTTTACCTTAGAAATTGTACCTATTGGAAACCCTTAAAAAGGAACTGCGTGAGCAGTTCCTTTTTATTTTATATGAGTGGCGAGGGCGCTTGCGCCGCTCCCGGCGGGGCCGCCGGGAGGAGTTGCCGCACATGGGCAACAAGCCTAATTAACCCTGTTGTATTGCGGAGTTTCGAGATAGTAGACGCTCTCGCCCCATTCGTCATATTCCTTATTATGACCCATGACGCGGATTTCGCGGGGCTTCTCCGGATTAGAGTTGTTGTTTTCCGGCAGAGCGGACTGAATCAGATAGCAGTCGTCGTTCAGACTGTTGCCGTTTGTATTCGGCAGTGATAGGTGCTGAACAGACAGTATTTCAATCGGGCGCCCGTCAACATAGACCCGGAACTCCATGAATTTCGGAGCGACAGTGACGCTGGTGTTCCTTTCCATAGCCGATTTATCAGCGTAGTCGGCGAAATGGACGGCCTTTGTCACACTCATCGGTCGGGTGTAGATAAGCAGTTCCTGCCGACCACCGTATTCATAGAACGCTTTGGTACCGTACAGTTCCAGTTTGCCATAACGGATATTCAAGTCCAGGTCGCGGTCAAGAATCACGTTCCAGGCCCAGAATTCAAGTTTCATATCCTCCGGAGGTACCTGTTGCATCCGTGGATACTCTTTAAGGCGTATAGCCGCGATTGCGGCGTAACGGCCTTCGGGAACGCTGTCGAGTCTGTAAAATCCGTCGACGTCGCTTTCGGTAACGATTGCCGGGTTAAAATCCGGATTGAAAAGCATTACGGAACAGGAATCCACCGGCAGACCGTCGTAGCCCGTCACGCGCCCGGAGATTGAATAAGTCCGGGCACAGGCCACCCCGGCAACGAGAAAGGATATCAAGGATAGAAGAACGTATTTCATGGTATTTCATATCTGACAGACAAAGATACACAATTTTTTTATGTGTCTATGAAATACCTCGATTCCAAATTAGTAGTGGTGCGATAAAAATCCAACTACTGCGGTTAAATGATTAATATTAAA
>CAJJOO010000286.1 GCA_905193395.1 uncultured Porphyromonadaceae bacterium | reverse complement strand
AAATATACGACTACCTGCGCCTGCTCTTCGCCCGCGTAGGCCACACGATATCGCCCGTCAGCGGCAAACGGGTGACTAAGCACACCGAGGAAGACGTTGTGGCCGCCGCCACCGCCTGTCCCGAAGGGACCAGAATCGCCGTCGTCGCCCCGATGACGATTCCCGAGGGCCGCGACGCCGCCGCTCAACTCGACATCCTGGCACAGGAAGGCTTCACCCGCCTGGTTGTCGACAATTCCTTTGTCGATCTTTCCGACGCTCTGTCGATGCCCGAAGTGGCCGCAGCGCGCACGCTCGACATCCTTGTCGACCGTCTGGCCGTGGCACACGACGGCGACGAACTGTCGCGTCTGGCCGAATCGGCCGAAACCGCCTTCAACGAGGCCGACGGACGCGCCTCGCTGCTGATATTCAACTCCGACGGCACGGTCAGCCGCCACGACTTCTCGCGGCGCTTCGAGGCCGACGGAATTTCGTTCCTCGAGCCCGGCAACGAAATGTTCAATTTCAACAATCCCTACGGCGCCTGCCCCGTGTGCGAAGGCTTCGGCAAAGCCCTCGGAATCGCCGAGCATCTGGTGGTTCCGGATACCTCGCTGTCGGTTTTCGACGACGCCGTGGCCCCCTGGCGCGGCCCGACGATGAGCGAATGGAAACGTCATTTCATCTCGCGCGCCGAAAGCCTCGGATTCCCGATCCACCGCCCCTATCACAAACTCACTGAGCAGCAGAAAGCCATCCTCTGGCACGGCGGAGAGGGCTGGGAGGGTATCGACGGTTTCTTTGCCTGGATGGAAACCCAGCGCCACAAAATCCAGTATCGCGTGATGTATGCCCGCTTCCGCGCCAAGACGCTGTGTCCGGCCTGCCACGGCGCCCGTCTGCGCCCCGAGGCGCTGTATGTGAAAGTGGGCGGAAAGACTATCAGCGAGGTCGCCGCCATGACCGTCGACGAACTGCGCCGCTGGTTCGCCGACCTCGCCCTCGAAGGCAACGAAGCCGCCATCGCCACGCGAATCGTCACCGAAATTCGCCACCGCCTGGACTATCTGGCCGACGTTGGCCTGGGCTACCTGACGCTCGACCGTCCTTCGGCCACCCTGTCGGGCGGCGAGAGCCAGCGCATCAACCTGGCTACATCGCTCGGCTCCGGACTGGTCGGCTCGCTCTACATCCTCGACGAGCCTTCCGTGGGCCTGCATCCGCGCGACACCGAGCGCCTGGTAGGCGTGCTGCTGAAACTGCGCGACATGGGCAACACCGTCGTGGTTGTGGAGCACGACCCCGACATAATGCGCGCCGCCGACATGATTGTCGACGTCGGCCCCGACGCCGGACGCCTCGGCGGCGAAATCGTTTTCGCAGGTCCGCCCTCGAAACTGTCCGAGGCCACCCGCAGCCACACCGCCGACTATCTGACCGGCCGTGTCAGGATGCCTCTGCCCGAGTCGCGCCGCCCATGGTACGACTATATCGAGGTGAAAGGCGCCCGCGAAAACAACCTGCGCGACATCACAGTGCGTTTCCCACTCGGAGTGATGACCGCCGTCACCGGTGTGAGCGGCAGCGGCAAGTCGACCCTCGTCCACGATATCCTGTACCGCTCCATGGCCCGGCGCCTGGAACTCTCCGGCGAGACACCCGGCGAACACGACGGCATCGGCGGCTCGCCTGACCGTGTAAAGGACATCGTGATGGTGGACCAGGACCCCATCGGCCGCTCGTCGCGCTCGAATCCGGCCACCTACCTGAAAGCCTACGACGAAATCCGCGCCCTGATGGCCGCACAGCCTCTTTCAAACCAGATGGGATTCACTGCGGCACATTTCTCGTTCAACACCGACGGCGGACGCTGCGACCGCTGCCGTGGCGACGGCTACATCACCATACCCATGCAGTTCCTGGCCGACGTCACCATTCCCTGCGAGGTGTGCCACGGCGCCCGCTTCAAACGCGAAATCCTCGAAGTGCGTTACCGCGGCCTGAACATCAACGACATCCTCGACCTCACCGTCAGCCAGGCCATCGAATTCTTCGGTGCCGACAACGACGCCTGCTGCCGTCGCATCGTCAAGCGCCTGCAGCCGCTGGCCGACGTCGGTCTGGGCTACATCCGCCTCGGACAGTCGTCGTCAACCTTGTCGGGCGGCGAGAACCAGCGCGTGAAACTGGCCTCGTTCCTCGCCGACGAACGCGCACAGCCCACTCTGTTTATCTTCGACGAGCCCACCACCGGCCTCCACATCCACGACACCGCCGTGCTGATGGATTCGCTTGGTCGCCTGCTGGAACGCGGCCACACGGTAGTGGTGGTAGAGCACAATCTCGAGGTGATCCGCCGCGCCGACCACATCATCGACCTCGGTCCCGACGCCGGTGACAAGGGCGGCGAGCTCGTGGCCTCCGGCACGCCAGAACAGGTTGCCGCCACACCCGCCAGCATCACCGGCCGCTACCTCGCCCCGCTGCTGAAAGCACAATAATGAAAGCAAGAACTCATATCCTCCGACGTAACCTTTGAGTGAGATATGATATGCGATTTCTTTGGACATGGTTGAATTTTTAAGGGCCAAAGCGTCTTTCAGACGATGATAGACATGGCATAACTAAGTTTCTTTGCCGTGGTAAAGTGCCGGGGCGATTATGCACCACGAAGTTACGCGCGTGATTTCATGGACGAAAAGACAAGGAAAACTTGGAGGATTCAATATTAATCCCTACTTTTGTACTGACAAAAAGTGTGACAAGACACAGTTTCTGTCAATATATATGATAATAGAACGCAGAGCGAGACAGTGGCCGAATCGGGCAGATGAAGTCCAACATGGCATACCGCCTCTTCCGCCACTTCGGAAAAGACAAGGTCACGATG
>CAJJOO010000285.1 GCA_905193395.1 uncultured Porphyromonadaceae bacterium | reverse complement strand
CAGGTCGATGATGTCGCCGGCCTGCTCGACGTCGTCAATCTGGGAGAGGACCTCGTCGCGGTCTTCCTCGTCGAGTTGCTGGATGATATCGACGGCGTCGTCGGTGTCAAGGTGCTCGATCTGGCGGGCGATTTCGCCGGCGCCCATGCCCTCGAGCAGGCGGGCGCGGTCGTCATCGTCGAGTTCCATCAGGACGTCGGCGGCGGTCTCCTCGTCGAGCAGCCGATATAGGAATTCGGCCTGGTCGAGGTCGAGATTCTGGTAAAGTTCGGCGATGTCGGCGGGGTGGAGGTGCTCGAGTTCGGCCCGTGCGGCGGCCTCGTCCTTGCGGTCGACAATGTCGCGGATACGTTCGATATCTTCTGAGGTGAATTCTTTCATTTCGTTTCGTTACGCAGAGAGGCGACCAGATTGGTCAGTTCGACAAATTGAGCGACGGAGAGTTGTTCGGGACGCAAGGCACCGAGCGGGGAGTCGGCGGGAAATGCCGTGGCGGGCGGCAGTAGGGGACGCACTGAGTTGCGGATGGTCTTTCGGCGCTGTCCGAAGGTGGTTTTCACAACGGTTCGCATCAGGGCGAAGTCGCATCCGGGGTGGGTAACGTCGTTGCGCCGCAGGCGGATGACGCCGCTTTTGACCTTTGGCGGTGGATTGAAGACGGTTTCGGGGACGGTGAAGAGGTATTCGGCGGTATACCAGGTCTGCAGCAGGACGCTGAGAATTCCGCGGGCCTTGGTGCCGGGAGGCGCGCAGAGGCGTTCGGCCACCTCGCGCTGCAGCATGCCGGAACACTCTTCGACGATGTCACGGGCATCAAGCACCTTGAAGAAAATCTGCGAGGATATGTTGTAGGGGTAATTGCCGATGACACAGCATTTGGCGCCGCCGGTGAGGGCGGCAAGGTCGAGTCTGAGGAAGTCGGCCTCGATGATGCGGTCGGAGTCGAGACCTGCCACGGCGCCGCGGCGCAGGTATTCCACGCTCTCGCTGTCGAGTTCCACGACGGTTACATCGCGTCCGTCGGCCACGAGAAACTGAGTGAGAACACCCATTCCCGGGCCCACCTCGATAACGGGCAGACCGGGGCAATCGGCAACAGTGGAGGCTATACGCCTGGCTATGCCGAGGTCGGTGAGGAAATGCTGTCCGAGAGCCTTTTTCGGTTTTACTGCGCCCATAGAGTGTATTCGATTAAAAAGTTGCTGCTTGCAAAGGTACAAAAACGTGCTTTAACTCGCAAATTTGGATTTCAAGGGGGCGAAGCATTGGGGATTAAGGGAAATGCCAATCACAGGCTCTCCGATGTCGGGGGAATAGTTGCGATTGGCATCATTATTATAGTCGATGATTCCGGGAGTTATCAGAACTCTTGGATTGAGGCGTTCTTTCATGGTTTCAGCGGGTTGGTCACGATAGCAAATTTCGTCAGAATTCCCGGAATCTGCAAGGAATCAGAAGGAAAATTTGCGCATAAAAAAAGGGGGAACTTTCGCGTTGGCAGCACGAAAGTCCCCCCTCGGATATATAGAGTTTATTCTTCCATTCATCATCAGGAATTAACTCAGCGGGCCTTGGGCGTTGCCCTGCGGGGTCCCACTCCCACATGGCGTTGCTCGTGCGGTCCTTCCCCGGACCGGACAGCGCGGGATGGCCTCTTGGTGCCCTTGCGACGCGCTGTCGCCAATTTCCAATATTTCAATGTGCGATTGTCGCCTGCAATCCGGCGACGTGATCATTGACATCGTGAGATGTTGCAAAGGTACAACGAGGCGAGCGCGAAGAGGTGATTTTTGGGTCGAGTCGACCCAAAAATCAAAAAACAGGCGGTTTGGGAAAGGAAATTGGAGTTTTTATCGCGAGCCGAGAGGGTGTTTTTTGTGGTTTATGTATTTTATGTAGTTTATGTGGGAGGCTGCTCCGGGGAGCAGCCATACGTTTAGCGGAACACGCTTTTTAGTCCAAGTTCTGCGGAGCCTGTGTGGCTGCGAGGGGAGGTTAAAAATTGGGGACGGGTATAATATATTGTGGCGCGCTACGTTATATTGTTACCACTATTGGATTCAATTCATGTCAAAAATAATATACCAATCTGTCTGCCAATATTTTCGTAATTGCGCGCGCCGCCTGGTGGCGCTGATTGCAGCTGTCTCGGCTATCACGGCCGTCATGGCCTTCGACCCGGCCGTCTATACCGCTACGTCGCGTCTGGCTTCGGGCCGCTGGGTGAAAGTCGGCGTCGAGGAGTCGGGACTGTATCTGCTATCGAACCAGATGCTCAGAACTCTGGGCTTCGGCAATCCGGCCAACGTGCGCGTTTACGGCTACGGCGGCCTGCGCCTGCCGGACGAACTGAGCGTAGCAAATTACGAGGATGACCTGCCGGCCGCACCGCAGCAACATACCGACGCGGGACTCGTGTTCTGGGCACAAGGCCCGGAGGAATGGGTGCGCAGCGGCACAAATACACGTTTTCACGCCGAATACAATCCCTATACCACCCAGGGCTATTATTTCGTGACCGAAGTTTCGGATGGTTCCGAGGCGCCTGTGCCTGCAAGCAGCGGCGTGGCGGCTACGGGAACCGTGTCGACCGCCACAGCGATGGTTCACCATGAAATCGAACGCGAGGCGGCTTCGGAGTCCGGCCCGCTGATGGTGGGCGAAGATTTCCGCTACAAGACCACGCAGACATTCAATTTCGACCTGCCGGGACGCGTTCCGGAAACGGACGTATGGTTTGAGTGTCAGTTCATCAGCCTGTCGACGACCTCGTCGGCCCAACTGCTGTTTGCCAATGCCGGCACCCAGATGGTGGCCATGTCGACCGACCGCATCTCACCGACTTCGTCGAGCGCCTATGTCCATGCTTCGCTGGC
>CAJJOO010000284.1 GCA_905193395.1 uncultured Porphyromonadaceae bacterium | reverse complement strand
TCTCCCACGCTGAAATTGGCGCCTGCGCACTTGGCCAGCAGTTGTTCGGAAGCCTCGGACGAGGGCAGGCGGTGGGAATATTCGGCGCGGACTTCCTCGCCCGACGCAGTTGAGAATGTGCCTGTTACGCGGAAATACGGCTCGGAAACAAATTTTTTGATTTCATTCTCGCGTTCCACAATCAGACGTACGGCCACCGACTGCACGCGGCCGGCCGAGAGGGCGGGCTTGACCTTGCGCCACAGTACTGGCGAGAGTTCAAACCCCACGATGCGGTCCAGCACGCGACGTGCCTGCTGGGCGTCGACGCGGTTCAGGTCGATGGTGCGCGGGTGTTCCAGGGCGTTGAGAATGGCTTTCTTGGTGATTTCGTGGAACACGATTCGGCGTGTGGTGGCCGGGTCGAGTCCCAGAACCTCGGCCAGGTGCCAGGCGATTGCCTCTCCCTCGCGGTCCTCATCGGAAGCCAGCCATACCGTTTCGGCCTGCGAGGCCGCCTTGCGCAGTTCGCTCACAACGGGCTGCTTGTCTTCCGGAATCTCGTATATTGGTTTGAAGCCGTCCTTGACGTCTATGCTGAAATTTTTGGATTTAAGGTCGCGGATATGACCGTAACTCGACATCACCTTGTAGTCGGGACCGAGAAACTTCTCGATAGTCTTGGCTTTGGCCGGAGACTCAACAATTACCAGATTTTTCAGCATACACATTAATTATTTAGTTTCGGGGGGCAAAATTACGCAAAAACTTTGTGAAAAGCCTTTGCCGGAGGTAAAAAAGGCGAAAAAAAAGAAAAATACGCCGTTTTGTCCCTCATAAAAACCTAACAACCGTCGCCGCTCCACAGTTCGTAGCTCTGACCGTGCCAATCAATCTTGCTTGTTTAACATATACAGAACGTTCAAGCGCAGATTGATGTAGAAATTTGGTGATTTTTTTGCCGGAACGCGGAAAAAACCGTAAATTTGCACCGCTTAATCAGCCCGATAGTCTTATGGTGTAATGGTAGCACTACAGTTTTTGGTTCTGTCTGTCCAGGTTCGAATCCTGGTAAGACTACTGTGAAAGCAACGGCGCCGAGAGTCAGTTACAGACTTTCGGCGCCCTCATTTTTTTGCGCTTTCAGCCGCTTGTGCGGAGCCATGCAAATTGTTGGCGGTTTTTGCAGTTTTTTTGCCATTTTTTCAAATAATTTTTGGTTAGACTGCTGAATATTATTACCTTTGTCTGCATTTCCAATCATTTGAAAACCGCGATATGAAAAAGGTATGTATCAACACCCGCGATGAATTGCTCATTATCGACCTCGACAGGGTGGCCTTCTTCCAGGCCAACGGCAATTATACGCGCCTCACATACATAAGCGGCCATGCGCTGACGCTCAACACCGGCCTTTCCGGTGTCGAGAAAATACTGTCGGCGGCGCTGCCCAAAGGGGCCACGATGTTCCTGCGCCTGGGACGAAGTCTCATCATCAACCAGACTTTCCTCTCCAACATCAACGTCCTGAAACAGTATGTCACCCTCTCCGACCTTGAAAGCCATCATTTCAAACTCTCCGTTCCCAAGGCCCTGCTCAAGGTATACAAGGAAAAGGTGCTGGCACGCTACACACATCCGTCAACAACACAACAGTAGTCCTCCTCCATGCAGCAGACCTATATATTGGGACGCGGCGGCGACCAGCCCTTTGAGATTGAGCCTAGCCGACGCTATGTCCATGCCCAGCACGCCCGTCTGACCGTCGACACATCGCAGCAGACCTGGCTGCTGGAAGACCTCAAGCAGGGTGCCGGCAACGGCGTATACCTCCGCGACACCAACGGCGATTTCAGGCGTGTGGTGTCGTGCCGCATCCGTCCAACCGACGTGGTGCGCCTCGGCCCCGAAAACGCCAACTCGTTCACTTTCATGGCCGCCCACGTCCTGAATCCAGACAACTACAATTACGAATTCGCCTATATGCGCCACCTCGACAAGAAATTCGCCGCCGAGGAGCAGGCACAGACGGCCGTCAACCGCGCCCACACGCGCAACACCATCATCCTGCCGTCAATCGCCGCGCTGCTCACGCTGTTTCTGAGGGCTTTCACCGCCATAGACTGGACGATTATCATAATGCTTTCGCCGGTGATGGGCTCGATACCCCTCACCTATCTGCGCTACAAATACCGCGACGACGCCGAGCGTCTCAAGTCCATCAAGGGGCGCCGCGCCAAGTTCATGCAATGCCCCAAATGCTGGCGCCCGCTCAGCGAGTACGACCTGCGCAACGGCCGCTGCTCGGTGTGCAAGGCAATGTGACGTCTTTCCTCCAATCCACGAAACCATACCTGCTATGAAACGTATATTATTTGCTATCATCGCCGTGCTGGCGCTGGCCGGATTCACGGCCGAGGCCCGCACCTATGCCCTGCTGGCCGCCGTGTCGAACTATGGCGGCGAGGGCGACAACCAACACACCACAACCGGCGCCAAGGCTTTCCGCGACGTCCTCAAGACGCAGACCAACGATGTGTCGCTGCTCACCTCGCGATATGCCAACGCCTCGAACATCCTCGACAAACTCAAGACAATCTGCCAGCACGCCCAGAAAGGCGACCGCATCATATTCTTCTTCAACGGCCACGGTTTCCCCGGGGGGCTGGCCTGCTATGACAGTTCGCTGATGTACAGCGACCTGGTCAAAACGCTCACGGACACCAAGGCCTCGGAAGTGTTCGTGTTCATCAACGCCTGCTATTCCGGTTCGGCCAATCAGGAAGTGCAAAACACAGACAACTGGTTCGAAGGCCTCAAGCCGCGTGAGGGCCACGTATATATGCTCTCGAGCCGCGCCGACGAACTCAGTTGGAGCGCCGGGTGGCTCAACAAGAGTTTCTTCACACAGGCCCTTCTCA
>CAJJOO010000283.1 GCA_905193395.1 uncultured Porphyromonadaceae bacterium | reverse complement strand
ACCGACCGGCGCGGCATGGAGCGGCTGCGCCGCGAAATCGAACGCGCCCGCAACTGCTTTATGAGCTGGTTTCCGCCGCAGGTCAGAATCAACGAAGTCAGCGTGGTCCGCATCTTCAACGACCGCGACGAATACACCCGTTACGTCGGCGGCGAAATGGAGTGGACCGGCGGCGTCTGGCAGCCGGCTCGCCGGGAACTGGTGATTTCGCCGCTGAGCTGGGACGCTTCGGAAGAGAGACAGCGCGAAGCGATCGCGAAGATCGCATTCCACGAGGGATTCCACCAGTATCTCCACTACGCCTCCGGCGAACTGCACTTCCCGCTCTGGTTCAACGAGGGGGGCGCCGAATTTTTCGAAGGGATCGAATTCCGGGGGGCCACCGGCTTGGTCGGCCTGCCCGATCCATTGAAACGCCGCCTCGCGCGGCTCTTCGCCTTCAAAAAAAAGTACGACCTCGATGAACTGATCCGGATGAACCGCGAACAGTTTTACAATCGGGAAACCCGGGACCGCAACTACCTGCTCGCCAACGCTCTGGTCTACTATCTGCTCAAGGGTGCTCCGGCCAACGGCCAAAAGGAGTACGCCGGCATCATGTCCCGGTATTATCTCACTTTCAGCAAGACCCGGAACCCCGAGACGGCGCAAAAGGCGGCGTTCGGCACCGTCGACCTGAAACGGCTGTCGGCCGACCTCACCGCGTTCTGGAACGACGAGAGGCAGATCAGGCGGTCAATCCGTTACAATACACCGATGAAAAGGTAGAACAATGCAAACAACCGAAAAATATGGCGCCCGGGAGGCGCTGAAACAGTATTTCGGTTTCGAAGGATTCCTCGACCATCAGGAGGAGATCGTGTCGGCCATGCTCTCCGGCCGCGACCTCTGCGTGATCATGCCGACCGGCGCGGGCAAATCGCTCTGCTACCAGCTGCCATTGCTGCTGCGCCCCGGTTACGGCATCGTGGTGTCGCCGCTGATTTCGCTGATGGAGGACCAGACCGCGGCCCTGATTGCAAACGGCATCCCGGCGGCGGCGCTTCATTCGGGCCATACGGAGGCCGACAACCGTCGTGCCATAGACGCGGCTGTCGGCGGCATGATGAAGGTACTGTATGTGTCGCCGGAGCGACTGCTGGAGGATATGGACCAGTGGATGTCGCGGCTGAACATCTCGCTTTTCGCCATCGACGAGGCACACTGCATCTCGCAATGGGGCCACGATTTCCGCCCGGTCTACACGCAGTTGCGCGGCATCCGCGAGCGCTTCCCCGAAATACCCGTAATGGCCCTTACGGCTACGGCCGACCGCGACACGCGGACCGACATCGTGGCGCAACTGGGCCTGCGCGACCCGCTGATGTGGCTGGGTTCGTTCAACCGTCCCAATCTGTCGCTGAAAGTGGTGCAGGGGGCTTCGGCATCGGAGCGTGTGGCCGCCGTGGCCGAGATGGTGTCGCGCTATCCCAACGACAGCGGAATCGTCTACACGCTGTCGCGCGACGGTGCCGACAAGATGTGCAAGGCACTCACGGCACGCCGGATTCGTGCCGTGGCCTATCATGCCGGCATGGGAGCGGCCGAGCGCGCGAGGGCACAGAAAGCCTTTTCCGACGGCGACGTCCAGGTGGTGTGCGCCACCATCGCCTTTGGCATGGGTATCGACAAGAGTAATATACGCTGGGTGATACACAACAATCTGCCCGGCTCGATAGAGAATTATTATCAGGAGATAGGCCGTGCGGGCCGCGACGGCATGCCGGCCGAAACGCTGCTGTTCTATTCGCTGCAGGACCTTATCCTTCGGCGCAAGTTTGTGGAGGATTCCGGGCGCCCGGACGTTACGGCCGAAAAACTGGAACGTATGCGCCAGTATGCCGAGGCCACGGTGTGCCGCCGGCGCGTGCTGCTGAGTTATTTCGGCGAGACGATGGCCTGTGACTGCGGCAACTGTGACGTGTGTCTCGACCCGCCGGTGCGCTTCGACGGCACAGAACTGGTCCAGAAGGCAGGGAGCGCCCTGATTCGCGCCGGAGGCGGGGTAGGGGCCATGATGCTGGTCGACATCCTGCGCGGTTCGGCGCGTGCCGAACTGGTGCGCAAGGGCTACGACCGCATCCGCACCTACGGCGCCGGCCGAGACCTGAGTGCCGCGCAATGGAACAACTATATCCTGCAGATGGTGCAACTGGGCCTCCTGGAAGTGTCGCTGGCTGAGGGCCGCAGCCTGTCGGTGACACCGTTCGGCATGGAGGTGGTGATGGGTCGCCGGCGCATCGAACTGGCTCTGTACCGTCCTGCACCCGCCGCAGCGGGCAGGAAGCGCAAGGCTGTGCAGCCCGAAGTAGCCGCGCCCGACCGCACGCTGTTCGACGCGCTGAAGACTCTGCGCCGCAGACTTGCCGAGGAATCCGGCCTGGCACCGTATTATATTTTCTCCGACCGCACGCTGGACGATATGGCCCGGAGGCGTCCGCGCACCTTCGATCGCCTGCTCGATGTCTACGGCGTCGGCGAGGCCAAGGCACGCCGCTGGGGCCGCAGATTCATTGACGAAATCATAAAGTACGAAAGAGAAAATGGCCGATAATTATCTTGAAAACCGCATGGCCGACTATCTTAGCGGCCACCGGACGGGTCCGTCGGCTTCGCGCAGCAAGGGTCGGGCAATGTTCCGCTACGCGCCCCATCCGATACTGGTTGTCGGGGCCGACTGTTCGGCAGGCCGTGAAATCGTGAAAATCCTTGCGGCTACGGGCAGCGTGGTAGCCTTTACGGCC
The DNA here is from genome assembly GCA_905193395.1 of uncultured Porphyromonadaceae bacterium. Taxonomy (GTDB): domain Bacteria; phylum Bacteroidota; class Bacteroidia; order Bacteroidales; family Muribaculaceae; genus CAG-873. Next base: position 133 of record CAJJOO010000283.1, on the reverse strand, counting down.
GGGAGCGAGGCTTCGGGCCGCGCTGTGGCGCACGACTGCGGCGGGCGTTTCTATCCCTTGACGGCTGCCGAGGCTGCCGCCGACATGATGCGGCGCGGCGAGAAGCCGGCCGTTGTGGTGATGTTCGGAGACG
>CAJJOO010000282.1 GCA_905193395.1 uncultured Porphyromonadaceae bacterium | reverse complement strand
AGGGAGCGATGTCCTTGGCCCACAGCGGGCAGGCAAGTCGCTCGCGGGCGACGCCTCTCGGCCACAGCCTGTCTACCAGAATCCGGAAGCCGTCGTCCGCGTCAGCCTCGTCATAGGCTCGTTTAGTCTTAATCTCGGTCATGATTTTTCTATTAAAAACACCCCGGCCGGCCCCAAGGTTTGTAACTGTTGCCCCTCCGACGATTTTTCGGTGGGGGCGACGCGGCGGTCGTGGAGGGGCGGCGCCGGAGGGCTATTTTTGCAGCAAAAAAACTGACATGGATACTCTTTTGCTTCCTCCTTGCTGGCGGCCGGGTGCCGTGACCCGCTGCCACAACCTCCGTCCCGCGGATTCGCCCTCCGGAACCGTTCTTACTCCCGCGCCGCTGCCGATGGCGGTCGCCTCGGGCGGCTGGCGGCCGCTGACCGAGGTGCCGCAGACTGCCGGCGACGCCGTGACCGTCTGGACCTGCGGCAACTCGATAGCCCTGATGAAATTTGCCCTACCCGCGTCCGTCGTCACTCTTGATTCGGCCCCGCAGGTCGCACTGCCCGAGGCAGGACACCTCACCGTGATGACTCAGACGACCCGCTATCGTTTCGACGTCACATCCTCGGCCATAACCGGCACTCAGGTGGTGCGCCGCACGCTGCCACGGCTGGTTACCGCTGCCGCAGCCGGACTGGCTGCCACGGTTCCGGCTGTTCAGTTGAAGGGCGTCTACGACGGCACCGCTCCGCTCTCGGCCACAGACCGGCGGCTCCTTTCCGACGCTGCAGCCGCTCTCTATCGGAGTCTCGATGCAAATGCCCGTGCAGCCGGGTTCTGGTGGATGCCCGCGGTGGCCATGGTGCGCGTGGTCGACCGCCGCGGCGACGTTGTGGCCGTCGGACCGCCACAACTGCTGGTACACCCTGCCGGAGTCCTGGCCGACGGCGCCGTGACCTTCACCTCACGCGACGGCTCGCTGACGATGGAAACCACGGTCGAGGCACCCGCATGGCGCGCCTCGCTGCTTTTCCCTCAGAACCCGTGCTTTGAGCCGGGCGACAGAATCGAAGTCCTGTCATCGCCACTGTTGCAGCGGGCCGACCCGGGTGCCGGCTGCGACGTCAGCCTGCGCCGACGCGCCGACGACCGTTATCTGGCCGTCGCCACCCCGCGGGCATCATCCACCGGCGTGTGGCCAGGCGCGCCGGCTTCTCGAACGCGCCTGCCCGTTCTCGTGGCCGAACGCCTGGAACTCTGCGGCAAGGTGATAGCCTCAATCCCGGCCTCCGCGGCGCTTGCCTCGGCTACCGTGACACTCGACGGCCCCGCGCCCGGTTCGCCGCGTGGCGACATTGATTCTGTGGCGGCCGCACTGTCACGAACCCCGGCACGGACAGGATCGGCGGCACGCTTTGCCGCGCCCCACACCTTTGTGGCGCAAAGTGCCGCCGTGGCCGGTACGACAACCCTGCTTGCCGGCATAACGCTGAGAATGTTCGACGGATACACCCCCGACATCCTGTCCACCGTATCAGGCGACAGCCTCTGGCACGCCGCCGTACGCGTGACCATGGCCGACGGACACAGCGTCGTCGCCACGGCCGACGGCACCGCAGCCTCGCCCGACGGCTTCGGTCCGATGCTGTCCTATCCCTCTCCCGACGCCGTTTCCATGGAAATCATCTGCCGGCGCGGCAACGAGACCCGCCGCGGTGTCTTCCCTCTGCAACGCGACTCCACCGGTCGCCGCGCCGTATATATCCATCCGTCGCTCGCGCCATTTACACTTCCCGACACGCTTGCCGCCTATGTTGTCCCCGAGGCCGACATGACCGCCGTTTATCTTCCCGACACCGCCGTGGCCTGCCGCAGCGGCTCCCTCACCCCACTGGCCGCCACCGACACCGGCCGCGGAGGCATCACGGCAATCTCGCCGGCCCTGCACGCCCAGGGAGCCTGGGATTTCGGCCGTGCCCGCTTCTACCTGTTCACCGCCTCGGGAATCCTGTCGATGGCCGTAAACGCCGCCGGAACGGACCTGCGGACCTCGCTCATTGACCCGCGGATTGTCCGCGGGCCGCACGCCGTGGTCTGCGCCGACGGCGCGGTGATGGCCATCGCCTCGGGACAACTTGTACGGCTGCACGGAGCATCCGCCACCACAATCTGTATACCATCCGCCGCCGAAGCGCTTGCCGCCAACACGGCACATGGCGAACTTTGGCTCGTGGGCCGCGACAATATCGAAATCCTGTGCCTCGACCGTGGAATGGCGCGCTATACGCTGGGATTGAGCGTCGACCCGCTCCTCACTGTCACCATCGGACAGACGGCCTATGTGGCCGACAGCGATTCGGCCTACCTCGTCGGTTCCGAACGTCCGGCCCTGACGCGCGATGTAGAATGGAACTGCGTCGTCGCCCCCTTCGCCGCGCAACGCAGGGGTCGAGATGTCGTGGCCGGCCGACGCCTCCGTGTCACCCTCGATGCCGCAGGTACAGTCAACTCGCTCACTCTGGCCCTGAGCCGACGGCTGACCGCCGGCACCGCCTCCGCGCCCGAGGCATCATACACCCTGACCGGCCGACTTGCCTCGCCTTTTTCGCGCACATACCTAACCCGCACGGCCGTGGCAGCACGGTCTACCATCGGCGCATCGACCGCCGTCAGCCTCCGCGGCACTGTCGCGCCCGATTTCATCCTGGCCGCCCTGCGCCTCACCCCAATCTCATGACAATAATTCAGAGTCCTCAGAGCACTCCGAAAACCAACTATTTTTTTGCGACAGCCCTTGCCAATCGCAAAAAAAACACGTAACTTTGTACCCACCGATTCTCAGGCGCATGTGGCGTAATGGTAGCCGCGTTAGACTTAGGATCTAATGTCTCAGGACGTATGGGTTCGAGTCCCGTCATGCGCACAAGGGCTGC
>CAJJOO010000281.1 GCA_905193395.1 uncultured Porphyromonadaceae bacterium | reverse complement strand
TGTTACGGGGCAGGAGTTCGAAGGTCGTCACGTAGACCTCCGTGACTGTGTGTTTCTGAGTGGCGCGGTCCTCCCAGACGCGGGTGCGCAACTTCCCTTCAATCAGCAGGCGGCTGCCCTTGCGGATATATTTTTCCGCAAAATCGGCATGGGCGTCGAACATCACGATGCGGTGCCAGTCGGTGCGTTCGGGAATCGTGACGCCGCTCGGAGTGGTGCGCTGCGGCTCGGTGGTGGCAAGCGAGAATTCGGCGATTGGACGTTTGTCGATGAAGCGTATTTCGGGGTCTTTGCCGACGTAGCCCGACAGAATAACCCTATTCATGGCCCGAAGCAAGAAGTCCCTGGACCACGGCGTTGGAGAAGCCGGCCTGTTCCATGGCTATGAGCCCGCGGATTGTGGTACCGCCGGGAGTGGTTACGGAATCAATGAGGTCCTCGGGAGCCTTGCCGCTGTTGTCGAGCATCACCACGGCCCCGTGAAGTGTCGAGGTGACATAGCGCAGCGCGTCGCCGGGCTTTATGCCCAGGGCCACCGCACCGGTCACGGCGGCCCGGACATAGCGGAAGGCAAAGGCCAGACCGCAGGAACACAGTGCCGTCACGGCTCCAAACTGTTTTTCCTCGATAGTATACACCTCGCCAAGGTTTGCCATGGCGTCGAGCAGCATGGCCCGGGCGCTCTCGGGAGTCTTCTCCTCGAAGGTGACGAAGGTCGTTGAACAGCCCATGGCAATGGCCGTGTTCGGCATCATGCGCGCGGCATAGCGGCCCTCGGGCAGGCGGATGTCGCCCAGTGTCACGGCAGGCGCCATGGTCACGACAAGGGCGCCGGGTGCCAGCACAGGAGCGATTTCGGCTATCACGTCCAGGCATCGGTCCGGGCTGACGGCAATGATTACGATCTCGGCATCCTCGGCGGCCACGTCGTTTTCCAGCGTGGTGAGGATTCCGGCGTTGAGATTGGCCAGGATTTCGAGTTTCGGTGCGGTGTGGTTCGACACGCTCACCTGGAAATTGCCTCCGGCAAGGCCTCGGGCTATGGCGCCGCCCATGTTGCCGGCGCCTATGATTGCGATTTTCGTCATGGCTGTTATCTTAGAAATTTCGGTGGTTTAACATAGATTCCGAACGAAAGGCCCACATTCCAGTGGTCGCCCTCTGCGTCGGAATAGTTTACATATCCGGCAATGGTGCCGAACGGCAGATGGTAGGTCACATCGGCCTCACAGAACACTTTGGGCGATGAGAACCATTTGCCGTAGCGTGCGCTGCCGTCGTCGAGCCGTTCGATGCGCCGCAGGGGCATGAAGCCGTAAGCGCCGATGCGCACCGCCAGCGAAGGCGTGATGTTGTATACCGGCACGAGGCCCAGGCCGATGAAACTGTTCGAGCGGAACGAGGCACGGAACGTGTTGGCCGACGAGGGCGTCGGCGTGAACGCGGGCGCATCGGCCATTGTGGCGCTGTACGAGGGCAGCACTTTGCGTGTAGACAGCAGAATGTCGGTCTCGAAGCCCAGGGTGAAGTGTTCGCTCAGCGCCGGATAGGTGCGGGTGCGCAGTTCGGCCTGGACCCATTTCGGATTTGTCCTCACGTCGGTCTCGGGCGACGTGCCGGTGGTATTGTTCCCCAGCACGCCCATTGCCGTGGCCCGTATCAGGCTGCCGCCGCGCGGGAACGACGGCTCGTCGAGTGTCGTCCGCACATAGCGCACGAACACCTGGCCCAGATGCGACAGCGAGCGCAGGCGTCCGCCGCGGTAACTGCTCAGCAGGTTGTTCGGGAAATAGGTGTCGCGCAGGATGCCGTAGCCGGCGCCGATGTCGGTCCGGCCGTGCCGTCCGCAGGCCACGCTCCATTGTCCCCGCGCGAAATATTCGTGGTTGACGACGAACGTCGGCAGGCGGTCGCTGTAAAAAATGTGGTCGTTTTCGTAGAATTTCTCGCGCGAGACCACAACTTCAAGCCCCACCGCCGAGGGCAGGGGCGTGTGGACGAACAGGCGCCCGCGCAGCACGCCGGCCATCGTCGTCTGGCCTATCCATCCCGACAGCGATGCGTCGATGCTGCTGAAATCCATGGTGGAGTAGGCGCCGGACAGGTAGATGTAACTGCTTGTCGACGAAGTGATGTAGCCGCCCAGCGAACCTTTCAGCGAACCCTTGGGATAGGCTTTCAGGTTGAGGGTGAACAGCCCCGTCGAGTCGTTGTAGACGGCCCGGGGAGTCAACTGACGTATTTTCCCGGACGATATGGCACGATAGAAGGCGTCGCGCGCCTGTTCCACGCCGATAGTGTCGCTGTGGTGACGCGGGCGGAACAGATAGGCCAGATATTCGTTCTGCGTGCGGCTTCCGCCGGTCACGCTGACGCTGTCGAATCTCACATACGGTGTGGCGCTCTTGAACATGCGCCGCCGCAGTTGGCGCACCTCGCGTGGACGCCGGGCGACGACACGCGCCTTGATGCTGTCCATAATCGACATGGCATAGTCATATCCTACCTTGTAGATTTCCGGCGCGCGGTCGAAATCCAGCAGCGAGAAGCGGTCCAGGTGCAGCCGCATGTTGATGCCGTAGTCCTCCGGCAAATCGACCGTGTGGCCCTGAATCACAAGGTTGTCCAACTGGTCCATGAGCGAGGTCCGCGGTCCGCCGTCGCTGCTGGACACGTTCACGCCTATCATTATCGTCGGGGCGAAATCGCGCCGCATCACGTCGAAGGGATAGTTGTCGTAGATACCGCCGTCGTAATAGAGCGTGTCGCCGATTTCCTGCGGCTGGAATACAATGGGGAAGGCCATGGAGGCGCGGATGGATTCGCCCAGGTTGCCGTGCGAGAACACCGTGCGGCGCTTTGCGGCGGCGTTCGACGCCACGCAGCGGAACGGCACGAACAGACGGTCGAAATCGCCTCCGCACTGGGCCGTGTAG
>CAJJOO010000280.1 GCA_905193395.1 uncultured Porphyromonadaceae bacterium | reverse complement strand
ACCTACATCAACTGCCGCTTCAACCAGATTGTCGACCTCCGCACCATCGCCTGCCCCAACCTGCGCATGGTAGCCTGCCAGTGGAACTATTGATTGCGACACCCACACAGCATAGCATCTCTGAAATATAGAATTCACTTATAGCCGACGGCGGCCCGCTCCGAATTGGGGCGGGCCGCCGTGTTTGTGTTATGTGGTGGGTCAGCGAAGGCGGTCGGCGGAACGCAGCAGGTTGCGGTCGTGGCGCATGCCGCGGTAGGCCAGCAGTCCGGCCAGGAGTGCCAGAACCAGGAGGCTGACGCCGCCCAGCAGGATGGGTTCGGCATTGTCGTAGGCGTGCGAAAGCACGAACAGCGATGTTACAGCCGAGGCGCAGATAAGAATCAGCGTGAGGATGAGCATACGCATCTGCTGGCGCAGGTTCTTGTACATGAAGATGTTGATTACCAGCAGGGCCGCGATGGCGATGTTCAGGGCCAGCAGCGCCGGGGTGTCCTTGATGAAAATTTCGGGATTCTCGATTCCGGCGCATGTGCCGTAGGGCAGCAGGCAGAACAGTGCCGTCATTATTGCTGCAATCAGCAGCATGAGGGTCTGAATACGTTGTATAACCATGATTCGTATAGTATTTTATTGATTTTCGGATGAGTACATGATTGCCTCGACCAGCAGGGCGTCCTGCGAGGTGTCCACGCCGGCTTCCACGAGCCAGGAATTGTCCTGAGCCAGGTCGTGGCGCAGGGTTTCGGTGTTTCCTCCGCCGGCGTCGACGCTGAGGCGGTAATAGTTTACGGCCTCGCGCATGTTGCCGAGGGCGCGGGCGGCGTGGCCGGCGTTGAGATAATCGGCGGCGGTGGCTCCGGCGGCAATGATTTCGGCGTACGAGGCCAGGGAGGCGTCGAATTTCCCGGCCATGAACTGCGCCCAGGCGCGTCCGCGCAGGGCCGACATGTTGTCGGGCTGCAGGTAGACGGCGCGGTGGAACGTCGCCTCGGCACGGTCGGCGCGGCGAGCCTCGATGTATGTGTTGCCGAGGGCTATGATGGTGTCGAAGTCGTCGGGTTCGTCGTCGAGGATGCGCTGGTAGGTCTTGGCGGCGCGCACGGGGTTGCCCAGACGGCGCAGGGTGCGGGCGGTGCGGTCCAGGAGCCAGCGCCCGGAGCCGCCCAGCATCTCGGCTTCCTCGTATCGCGAGAGGGCCTCGACGAAATGGCCTGTCTTTTCGAGGCAGTAGCCGATTTTCTGCGAGCGGATGGCGTCGGGCCCGTCGGCATCGCGGTCGATGCGCGTCAGCAGGGCAGCGGCCTCCTCGAGGAAGTTGTGGCGGATGTCGAACTCGGCGATGAGGGTCAGAGTGTCGGTGTCGTCGAAGCCTTCGGCCAGGGCCTCGACGCCCGTCAGGTCCACTCCGCGGGCAAAGGGGTTGAAAAACTCGCCCTTGCGCCGGAACAGGTTGTAGAAGCGGTAAAGGTCGCGGACGTAGTTGGATGTCAGATTCTTGAGCCGTGTGTCGGCATCGTCGGCGCGTTCGATTTCCGAGAGCATCTCGTCCATTTGTTTCTGCTGGGCCGACATGGCGTCGACGGCGGCGTTGCGGGCCGTTGCGGGTGCCGCGCCCAGGGCCAGGATTACGGAATATTTGTCGCTGTCGCAGAGGAAAGGCAGGCGCTCCATGGCCGTGGAGACGGCGCCTTCGGGGTCGGCCGCGGCCACGGCACTATGTTCGGGGGTGAAGGGCATGAACCAGGCGGCCACGTCGTGGAAGAAGGGGAACTGTTTCATCGGTCCAAACGACGACATGTAGATGTCGCCGCCTTCGGCCTGTATCTCGCTAATTTCGCGGAGTTTGTCGCCGAGGCCGTCGCGATTCAGTAGGTCTTCCCAGTCGGGATTGGCGCCTTCGGCCAGGCTTTCGATGTCAAGCGGCGTGCCTTCGGAGAGTTTCCGGCGCATTTCGGGGGCCAGTTTGCCCAGGGTGGGGAGGATGTCGTCGGAGAGGCGTCTGGAAATCCTTTCGGTGTCGCGCGAGCGCATCAGTTCGATGGCAGCGTGGCGCAGATAGTCGTTCCAGCGGGGCGATTCCTTTGCGGCGGCGAGTGCGGCGCCAAGACGGCGGGGCATAGGCCGGCGGCGGTAGCGGAACATGGCCAGGAAGAAGCCGGTGGAGGCACGTACGGCAATGGCAGGTTCGGAATCGGCCGTGGCTGTGAATATTTCCAGCAGCAGGGCCAGACGGGCGGGGTCGAAGAATTCCATCGCTCCCAGCGAGAGGGCGCCGACGGCCATGGCGCGGTAGGGGTAGGGGATTGACTGGGAGGTGACGGCCTTTGCCACGGCGGCGGTGTCGGCCGGCGACAGGGGATGAGACACCCACAGGCGCCCGAACAGGGCGGTGGCCAGCGCCTCGGCGTTGACCCGCGCGATCGAAGTCTTCGCCGTTTACGACCTTGCCCGTGTAGCCCGCATCGCGGATTTCCTGCAAAATGAGGTCGCTGCGGCGGCGCGTTTCGGCTTCGAGAGCGGCGATGTCGGTTGCTACGGCACCCGGGGCGGCGGCAAGGGTGCGGGCGGTGCCGTAATATAATGAGGTTCCGGGACCCATCATTGCACGGCGTGCCAGAATGTCGGAAATCTGGCGCGCCTCGGCCACGATGTCGGCGTAGAGCAGTGGCCGCTGCGGGTCGTCGACTCCGCTGACCATATAGCGCAGCATCGAGGCATAGTTGGCCTCAAGGCGGTCGATGGCCGAGGTTATCTCCCAGGTCATTCCGCCTTCGCTGAACGAGCGCAGGGCGGCGAAGGCCTCGTGGAGATGTCCGTCGGCCAGCAGGCCGGCTATTCGGGTGCGGAAATCGTTTATTTCGTTGATTTTCATTGTTGCGGGGAGGGATTATGTTTTTTTCTCAGGGAGATGCAAAAACCGTGCCACCGGAAAAATC
>CAJJOO010000279.1 GCA_905193395.1 uncultured Porphyromonadaceae bacterium | reverse complement strand
CTAACCCGCGGCAGGTTGAAGCCATAGCGGAACGTGAGCATATATGAGTTGGCCGTTTTCAGGTTCTGATTGCCGACTCGCCACTGGAAACCGTCGAGTTGCTGCGGAACCACATTGGTCTCGGCGAGCGACGGCGTGGATTGCCACGAGGTGAAGTTGAGCCGGAAATTATGATTCTGATTCGGCGAATATGTGATCGTGGCCTGCGGTCTTGCGCTCCACGAGTGGTTGCCCCGGTCCGATTCCTTGAAGAGGAAATCGGTGTACTGTGCGCCGATTCCCGCAGTTGCCGTCCATTTCCCGAAGCGCCGGAAATATTCGGCGAAGAAATATACCTTGTCCTGGCGCTGATGGAATATCTCGCCCCCGAGGTTCTCGTATTGAGAACGGTTGCGGTTGGCGGTGTAGGATACCCCGGCGGTAAAGCGTGAATTCTGCCAGTTCTTTATGTAGTCTGCCTCGATTCCGTAAGCCTGATTGCGGTCTTTGATATTGGTATGGATGTCGGTCAGGTATGCCGGTGAGGATGGCAGTTGCTCGATATAGTCGGAGAACGTGCGCCCGAAATAGAACGACGAACTGAAATCTACCACGAGCATCTGTTTGTGGGCGAAATGCTGCTGAAGATAAAGCGAGAGGGTTGGCGTTGTGCCTTTATCGCCATGCGAATCCGTGAGCAATATGTCTTCTGTGCCGTCACTCAGCGAAAGCAGACCGTTGTAAAGGAACTTGTCAGTGAAACCCTTGTTCATCCAGAATTCCGCGACAAACACCGTTGTGTCCGGTTTGATGTAATTATATGAAGCCCAGAGATTTCCCATGGAGTTGTCCATTGTTCCTCCTCGCGATGTCTCCCGGCGTGTGAGCGACGAACCGTCCGGAAATGTGAACGTTTCCGTATAATCGCGATGGGAACGTATCTTGTTGGTCAGTTTAAAATTTGCGCCGATTTCAAACTGCGATTTGCCGAAATTGAATTTAGCGTCGGCCATGTAGAATCCCCATGCCATATTTAAAGCAGGGCGCGCGAATGACTGCAACGAACCTCCGAGTGTGGGATTTGTGACTATGAAATTGAGGACATAATTTGCCCCGCCGTATCTGAGGCCGGGATTATCCATCCATTCCACACGCTTGATGGTCTCCGGCAGCAATGCACGCACCTGGTCAATGGTTGCCATGCGCCCGTTTATCCGCACCTGGACTGTCTGGCCCGCGGCGGTAATATTGCTCAGGGCGTCGTTCACCGAAAGCGAGGGTATCATAAGGTTGTTGAGCAGTTGCATACCGTTCTTCGAGTTCTCGACGGCGCTTTTCGAAGGATGGTACACATCCATATCCGCCTTGCGAATCACCTTTGGTGCCTCAATCACAATCTCCTGCAATTCATGAACGGGGATTGAGTCGGTCGTTTCTGTCTGTGCCATCGCACCTGTACAGCACAACAATGAAGAAAATATGATGAACGTCTGTTTCATTTTGATGAAGTTTTATTTTATTGACGCAAAATTACGGCAAATAGTGACAGCGGCCCTCAACAAATGTTGAAAACCGCCCGCCCTGATTCATTCTGTCGTACCATCCCTCACGCCGATCATGCCCAAAAGTTCGCAGGTTTTCGTCCGCTATTCTTTTTCTGCGAATTTATTTGTAAATTTGCACCCTGTAATTAATTCACCAAGACATGGATTTGTTCGATACTGTCAGCAATGACATCAAAAAAGCGATGCTCGCGCGCGACAAAGTGCGTCTCGAAGCACTCCGCGGCATCAAGAAAGAATTTATCGAGGCTAAGACCGCTCCCGGCTCCAACGGTTCCCTGAGCGACGACGACGCCCTCAAAATCCTCACCAAAATGGCTAAACAGCGCCGCGAGAGCGCACGCATATACTCCGAGCAGAACCGCCCCGAACTCGCCGAAGGCGAACTGGCCGAGGTTGCCGTCATCGAGGAATACCTCCCCAAGCAACTCTCCGAGGCCGAACTCACCGAGGCCCTTGAGGCCATCATCGCGCAGACCGGTGCCTCGTCGCCCGCCGACATGGGCCGCGTGATGGGCGTGGCGACAAAAGCCCTGGCCGGACGCGCCGAAGGCCGTGCAATCTCGGCAAAGGTCCGCGAACTCCTTGCCCGCTGATTTTCAATTCCACTTTTTCGTAAAAACTTAAAAAATCACCGCGATATGCTCACAATGCAGCAAATTAAGGCCGATCCCGAGCGCGTAATCGCACGCCTCGCAGTGAAAGGCTTCGACGGACGCGAACCGATTACACGCGTTATCGCTCTCGACGACCGCCGCCGCGAACTCCAGTTAAAAAGCGACAACGCCGCCGCCGAACTCAACCGCCTGGCCGCCACCATCGGCGCTCACATGAAAGCAGGCCGCCGCGACGAGGCCGAACAGGCCAAGGCCGCCGTAGCCGAACTCAAGGAATCCCAGAAAGCACTGGCCGACGGCGTCGCCCAGGCCGAGGCCGACATCCGCAACATCCTGCTCAACGTCCCCAACCTGCCCTGCGACATGGTGCCCGAAGGCCTCACCGCCGCCGACAACGTCGTTGAAAAGGAAGGCGGCCCCATGCCCGACCTCCCCGCCGACGCACTCCCCCACTGGGACCTGGCCCGCAAATACAACCTCATCGACTTCGACCTCGGCGTCAAGATCACAGGCGCCGGCTTCCCCGTGTACCTGGGCAAAGGCGCAAAACTCCAGCGCGCCCTCATCCAGTTCTTCCTCGACAGCGCCTCCGAAGCCGGATACCTTGAAGTCCAGCCCCCCTACGTGGTCAACGAGGCCTCGGGCTACGGTACAGGCCAGTTGCCCGACAAGGAAGCACAGATGTACGTCGTGACCCTCGACAACCTCTATCTGATTCCCACCGCCGAGGTTCCCGCCCCCAACCTCTCCCGCGACCTCATCATTCCCGCCGACAAACTCC
>CAJJOO010000278.1 GCA_905193395.1 uncultured Porphyromonadaceae bacterium | reverse complement strand
CGGTTCCGCCCGGTTGTGAAGCACGACTTTTGTATCGAAGTCGGAACCGACGAACTGATGGAATGCAATCCTTTTGCCATAGTAAACCATTACAACAAAGCATATAACGTACGGCGGCTATCGGGAGACAGACCGGTGGTGGAACTGACACCCCGCTCGGACGCGTCGAACATCCGCAAGGCCGTCCTGACCCTCGACCCGGAAACGATGCTGCCGACGAAACTGATTGTGACACTGACCGACGGCCACACCATCGCGGCCACGGTCACATCGGCCGTGCGCGGCGGCAAAGTTGCAACGTCGACCTTCACCTACGACAAATCACGCTATCCCGCCGTTGAAGTTGTGGACCTGCGCTGATTCCGTTCATAAGCGAGACAAAACCCAACCGAAACATAACATAAAACACACAGATATGTCAGAAACAAGCACCAAATGCCTCATCATAGGCTCGGGACCTGCCGGATACACGGCGGCAATCTACGCTGCGCGCGCAAACATGGCTCCCGTCGTAATCGAAGGCCCGGCTCCAGGCGGCCAACTGCTCACGACCACCGAAGTCGAGAATTTCCCCGGCTACCCCGAAGGCGTCACCGGTCCGAAACTGATGGAAGACCTGCGGGCACAGGCCCAGCGCTTCGACGCCGACATCCGCAGCGGCCTCGTCACGGCTATTGACCTGAGCAAGCGGCCCTTCAAGGCCACGCTCGACAACGGTGACACAGTGACAGCCGACACCGTAATCATCTCGACCGGCGCCACGGCCCGCTATCTGGGCCTGCCTGACGAGGACAAATACAAGGGCATGGGCGTATCGGCATGCGCCACCTGCGACGGTTTCTTCTACCGCAACCGCACCGTTGCAGTGGTGGGCGGCGGCGACACCGCCTGCGAGGAAGCCCTCTACCTGGCCGGCCTGGCATCCAAGGTGTATCTGATTGTACGCAAGCCGCGTCTGCGCGCCTCGCAGGTGATGCAGCGCCGCGTGCTGGACAATCCCAAGATCCAAATTCTTTTCAACACCAATACCGTGGCCCTTTTCGGCAACGAGGTGGTGGAAGGCGCGACGTTGGTGGAATATGCCGGTACCGAGCGCGAGGATAAATTCAACATCGACATCGACGGCTTTTTCCTGGCAATCGGCCACAAACCTAACACCGAACTGTTTCAGGGCGTGATTGAACTGGATGAAAACGGCTTCATAAAGGTAAAATCGCCCTCGACGGCCACCAACGTTCCCGGCGTTTTCGCCGCCGGCGACGTCGCCGACCCGATTTACCGCCAGGCCATCGTGGCCGCCGGAAACGGCTGTAAGGCCGCTCTTGACGCCGAGCGTTTCCTGCTGGAAAACGCCTGACGCAGACTAAGCGGTTATTGAATCAAATCGGCTCCAAGGGTATACCCCGCACCGTTTCTACCTGCGAGCGAAAAGTTTCGCGATCAGGTCGGGACGGTGCAGTCTTTTCAAAGAACGCTCTATATCAAGGCGATAAGTCCTGTCGTACCAGAAGAAATATTTGCGCTGGGCCAGTTTCTCCTCGGGTGAGACGGCTGTAAAAATCCGCTCGCCGGTGTAGGGGTGGAAACCGCTGTAATAGATTTCAGTGGCTACTGTCATGGGCGTGGGCGTGAAGTCCTGGACCTGCTCGAGGTGGAAATTCATCGCCTTGGTTTTCACGGCCAGTTCGGCCATGTCGATTTCGCGACAGCCGGGGTGACTAGAAATGAAATAGGGTATCAGTTGCTGCCTCAGGCCATTGCGGCGGTTCACCTCGTCGAATATCCGAGTGAAGCGTGTGAACAGGTCGAACGACGGCTTGCGCATCACTCTCAGTACGGCATCCTCAGTGTGTTCCGGAGCCACTTTCAGTCGGCCTGAAACATGAGAGGCAATCAGTTCCTCATTATACCGACGGTTGACGGCATCAATCTTGCCGTCGCCGGTGGGATGCATTGACAGGTCGTAACGCACGCCACTGCCCACGAAAGATTTCTTCACCTCGGGCAGTGCGTCGACACGGTGATAGATGTCGAGAAGGGCTGAATGGTCGGTGTCGAGATTCGGGCAGACAGCAGGATGCAGACACGACGGGCGGCGGCAACGGGCGCAAAGGCTGCGGTCGCGTCCGCCCATGCCGTACATGTTGGCCGACGGACCGCCGAGGTCGCTGATATAACCCTTGAAATCGGGCATTTTGACCACCTGGCGCACCTCGCGCATGATGCTCTCGGGCGAGCGCGAGGCTATGAATTTGCCCTGATGCGCCGAAATGGTGCAGAAGGCGCAGCCGCCGAAACAGCCGCGGTGCAGGTTCACCGAGTGACGTATCATGGTGTAGGCCGGAATTTCCTTGCCCTTGTAGCGCGGGTGCGGCAGACGGGTGAACGGGAGGTCAAAGGCGGCGTCAATCTCGCCGGGCTTCATGGCCGGATACATGGGATTTACCTTAACGGACTTGCCGGATGTTAGTTGCCACAGCGTGCGGCCGCCATCGGCCGAGTTGCTTTCGCGCTCGACATGCGCGAAATTGGCGCTCTGCGTCTTCTTGTCGCGGAGACATTCGTCCCACGAGGCGAGGACAACATTATGGTCGTCGCTTTCGGCCGGAATCTCGTCGGCCGGACGCAGAACCACACTCTGACGCAGGTCCGTAATGTCCCCTATCCGCTCGCCTGCATCGAGGCGCCAGTTCGGCCACATTATGCTCGCCCATGCCGTAAAGCAGCTTGTCGGCGCCGGAATCGACAAGAATCGACGGCAACAGGCGGTCCTGCCAGTAATCGTAGTGCGACACGCGCCTCAGCGAGGCCTCGATACCTCCGGCCACCACGGGCACGTCGGGAAACAATTGTTTCAGAATCCGGGTATACACCAGCGTAGGATAGTCGGGCCGTGCGCCGTGACGCCCTCCGGCGGTATAGGCATCGTCCGGGCGGCGG
>CAJJOO010000277.1 GCA_905193395.1 uncultured Porphyromonadaceae bacterium | reverse complement strand
CGCTGTTGTCCACGACGGGCAGTTTCTCGATTTTGTGTTTCTGGAGAATCCGTGCGGCTTCTTCCAGATTGGCCGTGGTGGATGTGGTGATGATGTTTTTCGAGGTCATCACTTCGTCGATCTTGCGGTTGAGGTCACTCTCGAAACGCAGGTCGCGGTTTGTGACGATGCCGACGAGGCGGCGGTCGGCGTCAACCACGGGAATACCGCCGATGTGGTATTCCTCCATCATTTTCAGGGCGTCGGCCACGGTGGACCCTTGCAGTATGGTCACGGGGTCGTAAATCATGCCGTTTTCGGCACGTTTGACGGCGTGGACCTGACGTGCCTGCTCGTTGATTGACATGTTTTTGTGAATAACTCCGAGACCGCCTTCACGGGCGATTGCAATGGCCATCTGTGCTTCTGTCACAGTGTCCATGGCGGCCGAAACAATGGGCACGTTCAGGCCGATGTTGCGCGAAAAGCGGGTGTTGAGTTTGACGGTGCGGGGGAGGACCTCGGAATAGGCCGGGATGAGGAGGACGTCGTCGAATGTGAGACCGTCCATCACTACTCTGTCTGCAATAAATGAGGACATAAATGCTTCTGGTTTTATTGCATGCAAAGTTAATACTTTTTTGACGAAAATACACTAACTTTGCACCCGAAATAATCGAAATTCATCAATGGAAAGTATAATCAGCAAAGAGTTCGGTGGTGAAAGACCTCTGTTCGCCTCCCACGGACTGTATCTTGAGAACGTTATCGTGCATGCCGGTGAGTCGGCGCTGAAGAATTGCAGCGACATTGTTGCCGTCAAGTGCCGTTTTGAAGGCAAATACCCCTTCTGGCACGTGAAGGGTTTCAGAATCGAGAACTGCGAGTTTACGCCCGGCGCCCGCGCCGCGCTGTGGTATTCGTCGGGTCTGGAAATGAAGGACACGCAGGTAGATGCCCCGAAGATGTTCCGTGAGATGAGTGACCTGTCGCTGGAGCGTGTGAATATCCCCGATGCCGAGGAAACTCTGTGGCACTGCCGCCGCGTGCGCCTGCGCGACGTTACCGTTGACAAGGCCGATTATCTGTTCATGCACTCGTCTGACATCGACATCGAAAACTACACCCAGCAGGGTAATTATTCGTTCCAATACTGCAACAACGTGACTATCCGTAATGCCGATATCTATTCCAAGGATGCATTCTGGGGCACCTGCGACGTGACACTCTACGACTGCCGCCTGACCGGCGAATACCTGGGCTGGCACTCGCGCAACCTGCGCCTGGTGCGCTGTCACATTTCCGGCACCCAGCCCCTGTGCTACGCCGAGAATCTGCGGCTCGAGGACTGCACATTTGGGGAAGATGCCGACCTGGCCTTCGAGGAATCGACACTCGAGGCAACCGTGAAAGGTCACATCACCAGCGTCAAGAATCCGACATCCGGCTCAATTTCGGCGGATTCGATCGGCGAGATTATTCTGGACGAAAACATCCGCAAGCCGGCCGACTGCGTCATCACCACAAAAAATGACCGCTGATTTCGATATTTTCGTACCTCGCCGCCGCAGTGGTTCCTACAAATGGGATTCCGAGGCGGCGGACGACGTGTTGCCGCTCTGGGTGGCCGACATGGATTTCCCGACGGCGCCGTGCATCATCGAGGCCCTGCGCCGCAGGGTGGAGCACGGAATCTTCGGTTATACCCGCGTGGGCGAGGAGTATTACAACGCCACCGTCGACTGGTTTGCACGGCGGCACGGCTGGACTATCAACCCATCACATATAATATATACGTCGGGTGTGGTGCCGGCAATTTCCGCGATAATCAAGGCCATGACGGCGCCCGGCGACAAGGTCGTGGTCCTCACGCCGGTCTATAACTGTTTCTTCTCGTCAATCCGAAACAACGGCTGCGAACCGTCGTGTAGTCGCCTTGTTAACAGACCTGACGGCTACACCGTTGATTTTGAGGACCTGGAACGGCGCTGCGCCGACCCGGCCGCACGGCTGATGATTGTATGCAATCCGCATAATCCGGCCGGACGTGTGTGGACCCGCGCTGAACTGATGCGTATGGCCGAGATTGCGCGCCGCCACGGCCTTTTCGTGATTTCCGACGAGATTCATTGCGAACTTACATTCGAGGGCCATGATTACACTCCCTGGGGCTGCCTGGGCGAGGAATTCAAGGCAATGAGCGCCATATGCGTGTCACCTTCGAAGGCATTCAATATAGCCGGCCTGCAGATTGCGTCGATTGTAGCCACCGATGCCGAGGTGCGCCGCCGGATTGACCGAGCCATCAACATCAACGAGGTCTGCGACGTGAATCCATTCGGCGTTGTCGCGACCGTGGCCGCCTATACAGAAGGCGAACCGTGGCTCAACGACCTGCGCCGCTATCTCTGGGGCAACTATGTGTTGCTGCGCGACTATTTCAGGAAAAACCATCCCGACTATCCCGTGACGCCGCTCGAAGGCACCTATCTGGCATGGGTAAATTGCTCGGCCTCGGACATGGACGCAGACTCATTGGAACAACTGCTGCTTGACAGGGCGCGTGTGCATCTGAATTCCGGCTCGATGTACGGACTTGGCGGAGAAAACTTTCTGCGCGTGAACCTCGCCACTCCGCGCCACATCCTCGCCGAAGCCCTCCGCCGCATCTCCCCTTACCTCCCGACCAGGTAAGAGGCTCCACAAGAGGGAGAGTCGGTTCTTTCAGCGGGTCATGTGGTGCATCATGACGCCGGCGAATGGACGCAGGCCGACGGTTTTGAAGCCCAGTTTTTCGTAGATGTGCCGGGCTCGGGGATTGTCGGGGTCGCAAAGCAGGCCCAGCGGTTTGCCGGATGCGGCGTGGTGCTCGGCAGCGGCCTCAATCAGCCTTCGGCCGAGTTGATGGCCTCGGAATTCGGGAAAGACGGCAAGCGAATCGAGGTAAATCTCGTCGGGCGATG
>CAJJOO010000276.1 GCA_905193395.1 uncultured Porphyromonadaceae bacterium | reverse complement strand
GTCCATGGAGCTGTACGACCGCACGCGCCGCGACGGCCTCATCGCCATCAACCTGAAGGACGGCGACGAGCTCATCTCCGTGAAGCGCGTGGCCAAGGGCGAGAAGGTCATCATGGTGTCCAGCGCCGGCAAGGCCATTCTGTGGGACGAAAGCGAAGCTCGGGCCATGGGCCGCGACACCATGGGCGTGACCGGCATGAAGGTGCCCGCCGACGCCCGCGTGCTGGGCATCGACGCCGCTGTTTCGCCGGGAATCCGCGCCGTGGCCGACAGTGTAATCGACGCCACTTTCCTTTATCCCACCGAGGGCGGCCGCATAATCCGCACTGCCTTTCGTATCCTTGACGGCCAGCCCTTTGATACCGTGACGATGCTTCCGGCCCTTTCGGCCGTCGACCTCAGCAACGCCGACATTATCCTGCGCCAGGAGGAATCCCTGCGTGGCGAGACCGAAAAAATCAACTCAATGCGCAGTCTGCTCGACAGTTATCTTGAACGTTATTCCTCGCAGAAAGCGCTGTTTTATGCCGCCATTGTCATCGTTATTCTGCTTGTGGGCATCATCTTCCTGCTGGCCAGGGCATTCTGGCAGCACCGCGCCCACCGTCTCATGCTCGAACGCCAGAACGCCCTGCTGCAGGAGCAGCGCGACGTGCAGCGCTCGCTAAATCAGCAACTCGAACAGGCCACGCACGCCAAACTGGTATTCTACACCAACGTTTCGCACGATTTGCGCACACCTCTGTCGCTCATAGCCGAGCCGGTCGAGCAACTCTCCGCGGCTTCCAATCTGGAGCCACGTCAGCGCACCCTGATGCAGATTGCCGACAAGAACGTGAAGATTCTGCGCCGTCTCATCGACCAGATCCTCGACTTCCGGCGATACGAAAACGGCAAGCAGCAACTGAACCTTGCCGAGGCCGACCTCGGCGCCCTGGTCCGCGACTGGAGCGAGGCCTTCCGCGTCAGCGCCCGTCGTCACGACATCGACCTGCGCGTGGTGGTGCGCGGTTCCGAGAGCCTGACCTTGGCCATTGACGTTGAGAAAATCGAGCGCGTGTTCTTCAATCTCGTCAGCAACGCCATCAAATACACGCCGGCCAACGGTACGGTGACTATCACCGTCGAGCCTTGTGACGAGGGACGTCAGGTGCGTCTTACGGTGGCCGATACCGGCCGAGGCCTGGCGCCCGACGAGTTGCAGCGTATTTTCGACCGTTTCTATCAGGTAGAGAAGGTGCGTCCCGACGGTTCCGGCATCGGCCTTTCGCTGGTGAAGGCATTTGTCGAGCACCACGGAGGCACCGTCACGGCCGACAGCGCCCAGGGTCGCGGTTCCGAATTCGTCGTCACGTTGCCGGTGCGGCATGTGTCGGCCTCGGTCCGGACCGCAACGGCGGCTGCTTCAGCCGCTACCGCCGACGACCTCGCCACCGAACTCTCGACAATAGCCGATGATACGGAAATGCCTGTGGAACATAGTGATAACGCCGATGGTAAGCCTCTGATTCTGGTTATCGACGACAACGACGACATGCGTCTTATGCTGTCCGGCATCCTGGCCGACGAATACAGCGTGATTTCTGCCGCCGACGCACGCCGCGGCCTGCGTTGCGCCACGCGCTATACCCCCGACCTTATTATATGTGACGTAATGATGCCCGGCCTCGACGGCCTGGAATGTACACGCCGCCTCAAGGCCGAGGTCTCCACCTCCCACATTCCCGTTCTGCTGGTCACAGCCTGTGCGCTCGAACGCCAGCGTGCCGACGGCTACCGCAGCGGCGCCGACGGCTACATTGCCAAGCCGTTCTCGGCCGAGGTGCTGAAGGCCCGCATCGCCTCGCTGCTGGAAAACCGCAAGCGAATCCTCAACCTGTGGCACGAGAACGCCGCAAACGGACGTGCGTCCGACCCCGTGGCCCATCTCTCGCCCGTACCTGCTCCGGTTACGGTTTCTGCCGAGGGCAGTAACGACATCGACGACGAATTCTACCGCCGTTTCATCGAGAAATTCAACGAACGCATTGCTGATGCCGACCTCAACGTCGACGTCCTCGCCGCTTCGCTCGGGCTGGGACGTTCGCAGTTCTACCGCAAGATAAAGTCGCTCACAAACTATTCGCCCGTCGAACTGATTCGCCGTCTGCGCTTGCGCCGCGCACGTACGCTGCTGTCGACTACCGACCGCACTGTCAGCGAGATAGCCTATGCCGTGGGCTTCTCCACGCCGGCCTATTTCACCAAATGCTATCGTGAGGCCTACGGCGAGACGCCCAGCGAACACCGTCAGCGCTTAACCCCCGAAAGTTAATTCCATCCGCCGCATGCCCGTAATCCACATAGACAGCCTCGACCTGCCCGAAGTACAGATGTTCGCGTCGCTCACGGAGCGCCGCCTCCGCAACCGTCTCGACCCCGCCTCAGCCGTGTTTATCGCCGAGAGTCCGAAAGTCATCGGCACAGCCCTGGCGGCCGGCTACCGCCCCGTGGCCCTGCTGTGCGAGGAGCGGCACGTGCAGGGCGATGCTGCCGGAATCATTGCCGTCTGCCCCGGCCTGCCCGTCTATACCGGCACCCGCGAACTCCTGGCCACGCTCACCGGCTACGCGCTGACGCGCGGCGTGCTGTGTGCGTTCAACCGTCCGCCGCAGCCTTCGCTTGCCGAGGTCTGTGCCGGCGCCCGTCGCGTGGTGGTGATACACGGAGTCACGGACACCACCAATATAGGTGCCATATTCCGCTCGGCGGCGGCTTTGGGCGCCGACGCCGTGGCCCTGACGTCCGATACCTGCGATCCATTCAACCGCCGTGCCGTGCGTGTGTCGATGGGTTCGGTGTTTCTGGTCCCCTGGGCGTGGATTGACGGCCTAGTGACGCCGGCCATGAACAGCCTTGGTTTCCGCACTGTCGCCATGGCCCTGACGCCCGATTCCGTCACCCTTGAAGACACGGCGCTGCTTTCCGAACCGCGC
>CAJJOO010000275.1 GCA_905193395.1 uncultured Porphyromonadaceae bacterium | reverse complement strand
ATCGCTTATGGTCTTCCCTTAAAATTCTTATGTTCTTCTGTCTATGAAAGTGCTAGTAACCGGCGCGAAGGGTTTTGTCGGCAAAAACCTTTGTGCCCAATTAAATAACATAAAGGACGGCAAGGCCCGCAACTATCCCGTGGCCATCGACGAGGTCTTTGAATACGACCTCGACTCGACGCCCGGGGACCTCGACCGCTACTGCCGCGAGGCCGACTTCGTCTTTAATCTCGCCGGCGTCAACCGCCCCGAAAACCCCGAGGATTTCCGCAAGGGCAACTTCGGCTTCGCCTCGACCCTGCTCGACACGCTGAAAAAGCACGGCAACAACTGCCCGGTGATGCTGAGCAGTTCCATCCAGGCCACGCTAATCGGACGCTACGCCGGGAATCCCTACGGTGAGAGCAAAAAAGCCGGCGAGGAACTGTTCTTCGACTATGGCCGCGAGACCGGCGCCAAGGTCCTGGTCTACCGCTTCCCGAACCTCTTCGGCAAATGGTGCCGTCCGAACTACAACTCGGCCGTCGCCACTTTCTGCAACAACATCGCCAACGGCCTGCCCATACAGGTCAACGACCCGACGGTGGAACTCGAACTGCTCTACATCGACGACCTGGTCGACGAGATGATTCTCGCCCTGCACGGCCGGGAGCACCACTGCGAGTTCGACGGCGTCGAGGCCGTGGACAACGCCGACGGCCGCTACTGCTACGTGCCTGTGACCTTCCATGCCACCCTCGGCGAAATCGTGGACCTGCTGCATCAGTTCGCCGAGATGCCGCAGACGCTGATGATACCCGAAATTCCCGCCGACAGTTTCGCCAGGCGCCTGTTCTCCACATATCTGAGTTACCTGCCCGCCGACAAGGCCGTCTTCGACCTGAAAATGAACTGCGACAGCCGCGGCTCATTCACCGAACTGGTCCACACACCAAACTGCGGCCAGGTGAGCATAAATATCTCGAAGCCCGGTATCACCAAGGGGCAGCACTGGCACAACACCAAGTGGGAGCAGTTCATCGTCGTCAAAGGCCACGGACTTATTCAGATGCGCAAGGAAGGCAGCGACGAAGTCATAGAATACGAAGTCTCGGGCGACAAGATCCGGTCCGTCATAATGCTTCCCGGTTACACCCACAACATCATCAACCTCTCCGACACCGAGGACCTCGTGACAGTGATGTACTGCAACGAAATCTTCAACCCCGAAAAGCCCGACACCTATTTCGACCCGGTAAAGACAGAAGAACACAAGTAAAAACAAGAACACAAGGTGGCAATAACTTTTGCCTCCCTTGCCAACTTCTGTACTTTATATAACCTTCTGTTCTTCTGTTCTTCTGTCTGTCCTTCTGTCTGAACTTCTGTCCTTTTGGCCAACTTATGTCCTTTTGTCTCAATGAAAACCGATTATAAAGATATCCATTTCGCCGACAACGGCAAACTGAAACTGCTCATAATCGTCGGCACGCGGCCAGAGATCATCCGCCTGGCTGCCACAATCAACAAATGCCGCAAATACTTCGACGTGATTCTCGCCCACACCGGCCAGAACTACGACTACAACCTCAACGGCGTGTTCTTCAGGGACCTGCAACTCGCCGACCCAGAGGTTTATATGGACGCCGTCGGCGACGACCTCGGCGCCACCGTCGGCAACATCATCAACTGCTCCTACAAACTGATGGCCGACATCCGCCCCGACGCCCTGCTGATTCTCGGCGACACCAACTCGTGCCTCTCAGCCATTCCCGCCAAACGCCTCCACATCCCCATCTTCCACATGGAAGCCGGCAACCGCTGCAAGGACGAGTGCCTGCCCGAGGAGACCAACCGCCGAATCGTCGACATCATCTCCGACGTAAACCTCTGCTACTCAGAACACGCACGCCGTTACCTGGCCGACTGCGGTCTGCCCAAGGAGCGCACCTACGTTACCGGCTCGCCCATGGCGGAGGTGCTGCATCAGAACCTCAAGGACATCGAGGCCAGCGACATCCATCAGCGCCTCGGCCTCGATAAAGGCAAATACATCCTGCTGTCGGCACACCGCGAGGAAAACATCGACACTGAAAAGAACTTCCTGTCGCTGTTCAACGCCATCAACGCCATTGCCGAAAAATATCAGATGCCGATACTCTACAGTTGCCACCCGCGCTCGCGCAAGCGCCTGGAACAAAGCGGCTTCAGACTACACCCGCGGGTTATTCAGCACGAACCGCTCGGCTTCCACGACTACAACTGCCTACAGATGAACGCCGCCGCCGTGATCTCCGACTCCGGCACGCTGCCCGAGGAATCCTCGTTCTTCACCTCCGTGGGGCATCCCTTCCCGGCAATCTGCATCCGCACATCCACCGAGCGTCCCGAAAGCCTTGACAACGCCGGCTTCATCCTCGCCGGCATCGATGAAAAATCGCTCCTGCAGGCCGTCGAGACCGCCATCTCGATGAACCGCAACGGGGACAACGGCACCCCCGTCGACGTCTACGTCGGCGAGAACGTAAGCAACATCGTCGTCAAAATCATCCAGTCCTACGTCACCGTCGTCAACAAAATGGTCTGGCGGAAATAATCCACCCGATAATGATGTAAAAGACTATACATAGTAATGTCCATATATATCAAATTTATTTCTACAGAAGATATTGAATCTGTAATTAAAGTCCATAATAGTGCGTTCAACGGATTCTTTTTGACAGAACTCGGTCATGATTTCCAAAAACTGTATTATAAAAGTGTCTCAACCGCTCATGATGGGATCCTAATAGGAGCATACCATGATGATAGATTGATAGGTTTTTGTGCTGCCTGCACTGAATGTTCCGGTTTCAATACAAGGCTTATAAAAAACAACATAATTAGATTCTGCATAACGGGCTTGAAATTGTTATTTACTCGGCCAAAAGCGTTGATGCGATTGTCTAAAAATTTGACAAAAAAAGGGGAGGTTAATGATGATGGGCATTATGCTGAATTAATGTCAAT
>CAJJOO010000274.1 GCA_905193395.1 uncultured Porphyromonadaceae bacterium | reverse complement strand
GCCCACGATCTGCTCGCGGGGCAGGCCGCCCGTGGGACGTGAGGAAGGTGCGGAATTATCGGCCGAGGGTAGGGGAGTGAGTTCGCTCTGCGAGCGTTTGGTTTCCTTGGAGTATTCGTAGGTGTTGTAGAGGCTCGGGAGATTGGCGCCGACTGCCAGAACGCCTGCGCCGAGGGTCACGGCTGTGGCGATGGCCCAGCGGCGCACGGTCTTGTTGCGCAGGGCCTCGATGAGCCACGCGATTACCAACGCCGCCATTACGAAGGCGAAATAGTAGGACATCTGCGGATGGTTGGCGTTGAGTTGCAGCATCGCGAAGATGGCGGTGAGGGCCGCGCCGCATATGTAGCGGCCGCGGTACGAGAGGACCAGACCGGCTATTGTGGGCGGAATGTAGGTCAGCGCCACGAATTTCCATATATGTCCGGCGCCGATTATTATGACGAAATAGGATGAGAAGCCCCAGGCCACGGCACCGATAAGGGCGTAGTACCATTGCAAACCGAAAGCATAGAGGAGGATGAAGAAGCCCATCATCATCATGAACAGCAGGTTCGACGGCGAGGGCAGACCCAGTCCGTAGACAGTGTTAAGCCAGTCGAAAAGGCTGTTGGAGGGGTAGGTGGGTGATATCTGGAAGGTGGGCATGCCGCCGAAAAGGGCGTCGGTCCAGAGGGCCTTTTCGCCCATGGATTCAAAGTATGTCTTTGCCTCCTGGCCGTTGGCGGCGCCCTGCTGCATGTCGGCCTGACGCAGTGAATTGCCCTCGAAATTGTCGGGAGCGAAGAATATTAGCGATATGGCCGCCATGATGGCGACCGAGGCAAAGAACCCCCACACGCGGGGATTGCGCAGCCATTGTTTCAGTTTGTCGGTCATTGATGCCTTGAAATTAACGGATTATCACCTTTGTGGCTTCGTCGGCGCTGACGCGGATATAGAAGCCCGGGGCGGGATTTGAGGTTTCTACCCGTCGGCCCTCGATGTCGAAGTAGGTGGCGGGTTCGTCGCGGTCGTAACTGATTTCACTGACGCCGGAGATGATGTCGGTGTTTACGGTAACGGCGGTGAAGCGGCTCTGCAGGGCCGATGTGAGCGTCACTTCGCGCACGGGTTCATCGCTGTCGGGCAGCCAGGTGTAGTCGAATATGTCGTAGTAGCCGGTCGAGGCGCTGAAATCAGCGTTTGCGTCGCCCGACTCGCTGACTGCAAAGGTTATCGAGGTGATTTTCATCGCTGGATTCGTGACGAAGACGTTCATGGTCTCGCCGTCGTAAACGCGGACATCGCAGCCGGCGTCGTATGAATGGTAGAGGCGCACGTGTGTGTTGCCCGATGTTCCGGCCCTGAATGTGATACCGGCATTTCCCTGGGTGAACGATTTGCCGTCGAGGTCTATTCCCTCTTTAAGCGCCGGCACGGGCAGCGCGGGGTTGAGCGACGCCGGGTCGGCGAAATTGAATGTGGCCGATGCGGCGGCGGGTGAATTCACCACGGTGAATGTGGCGGATGCAACGGCGCTTGGCGTCATGTCGCGGCAGTAGGCCACGGCCTTGACGGTGAGGTCGGAGTGTACGAATACGGGTGCAACATACACGTCGCTCGACATCGACGGTACGCTGCCGTCGATGGTATAATGGATTTCGGCGCCGGGGGTGGGGCAGGTTATGGTCACGGCGGTTCCGGCGGGGATTTCGCCTCCGCCGGGAATGATTTCGGGCGTTGCGACCACGGGCTTCTCCACGGGCACGTCGCCATTGGCCGAATCATAGACCACGGTAATTGAGCGGATGTAGACACGGTGCGAGGCGTCGACGGTCAGAGCCTCGACAGGCCGCGGAGCGATGGAGCCGACGGTTATCACATAGTCCTGAAATTCGGTATCGTCGATGTAGACTGTCTGGGAGTTGAGGGTTATCGAGGCGTCGGCATCGCGCTTGTTGTTGTAGCGTGCGGCGTTGATTACGAAGTATTCCGGGATAATCTGCGCTTGTGGGGCAAGGTGAATGTTGAACTTGCCGTCGTGGGCTGACGAACTGAGTTTCACCGAACCGATTTCCGGGAAAACGTTCACCACGCTGGTCACGGACTCGATATATGTCTTGCCCGCGGTGACGGCATTGATGAATGTGGCGTTTTCGAGCGGCTGGGTCGATGCTGTTTCCGCGCCGAAAATGATTGTGTAGCCGCGCTCTTCGGCAAAAGCGCAGAAATATGGGATTACGGCCAGCAGAGCCGTCAGTATTGCGGATTTCATTTTAGACAGATTGGTGTATGACAGGTGCAAAGATACGAAAACGCCGCGAAAACACCAAAACAATGCTTCCGCCCGCTGCCGTGAACATCTGCGGCCGCCGTTTGTTGGAAACATTAATGGATGGCAATACACAGCAGACGGCTACGAGCGGCGGTAGATATGCTTTTCTGGTGCTGTTTCTGGTGTTGATGAGCGCCCTCGGGTCGTTCGTCAACGATATGTTCACGCCGTCGCTCCCCGCGATGTGCCGTTTCTTCCACACCACGATACCGACAGTCCAACTCGGCCTTACGGCAGGCATGGTAGGGTTGGCGCTGGGCCAGTTCATCCGCGGTCCCGTCAGCGACCACGTAGGTCGCAAGCCCGTTCTGGTGGCCTCGGTGTCGTTGTTTATCGTGGCCGCGGTGGTGAGTGTCTTTTCGCCTACGGTAAATTTCTTTATCGGCTGCCGTCTGTTCCAGGGCATCGGTGCCTCGGGTGGTTACTTCCTGGCGCGTACAATGCCGGCCGACCTGTATTCGGGCCGTGCGCTGGCACGCCTGATGGCCCTTATCGGCGCCATTAACGGCATCGCGCCGGCCTCGGCACCCGTGTTGGGCGGCATTACGTCCGATGCCTTCGGCTGGAAGGGCGTGTTTGTCGTCCTTGCCGGCTTCGCGCTGATTATTCTGCTGCTGTCGCCCTTCGTGCGGGAATCGCTGCCCGAGGAGCGGAGAACACAGGTATCGGTCTGGAAATCTTTCGGCGGAT
>CAJJOO010000273.1 GCA_905193395.1 uncultured Porphyromonadaceae bacterium | reverse complement strand
GGTATCAACATCCCCACGGGCAAGGATTCACTTTCGATGACCCAGACATACAGCGACGGCACCCGCGTTCTGTCGCCCGGCACCGTGATTATCTCGGCCGCCGGCAATGTGGCCGACATACGCAAGACCGTCGGTCCGGTCCTCGCCACCGGAACGGATTCAACGCTTTATTATATCGACTTTTCCTCGGACAGTCTGCGTCTGGGCGGTTCGGCCCTGATGCAGTCGCTAGGCAGTGTGGGCAGCGATGTTCCGACGGTCCGCGACCCCGAGGCTTTCGCACGTGCCTTTGCCGCGGTTCAGAAACTGGTTGCCGCCGGGCGCCTCAGTGCCATCCATGATGTCAGCGCCGGAGGCCTGATTGTCACCCTGCTGGAAATGACCTTTGCCAACACCGGCGGCGGTCTTAAATTCTACACCGACGGTTTCCGCCATTATGGCGAAAACGACCTGGTGAAGATTTTGTTTGCCGAGAATCCGGCTGTTGTCATCCAGGTTTCCGATGCAGACAAGAAAGCCGCCGAGGCGGTCCTCGACGCTGCGGGTGTGAAATATTTCCCCATTGCCTGCCCCGACACGGCCCGGACAATTCAGGTGACTCACGACGAAAAACAGTTGCTGCTGGGTATCGACACCCTGCGCGACGTCTGGTACCGTCCCAGTTACGATCTGGACTGCCTGCAAAGCGGCAGCAAAGCGGCAGCCGAGCGTTTCGCCAACTACAAGCACCAGCCTGTCGTATATAATATCCCCAAATCGTTCCGCGGCGACTTCGCCTCGGCCGGTCTGACAGCCGACCGCAGGAAGCGCTCCGGTGTCCGCGCCGCCATCATCCGTGAAAAGGGCGTGAACGGCGACCGCGAGATGGCCTACTCGCTTTATCTTGCCGGCTTCAATGTGAAGGACGTCCACATGACCGACCTCATGTCCGGCCGCGAGACACTCGACGATGTAAATATGATTGTATTCTGCGGCGGTTTTTCGAACAGCGACGTTCTCGGTTCGGCCAAAGGCTGGGCCAGTGGTTTCGTGTGGAACGAGAAGGCGCGCGCCACGCTCGATAAGTTCTTTGCCCGTCCCGACACCCTCAGTCTTGGTGTCTGCAACGGCTGCCAGTTGATGGTAGAACTGGGTCTCATCAAGCCCAAGGATGCCGATGCTCTTCCGGCCGAGATGAAGCACAACCGCTCCGGCAAATTTGAATCGGCTTTCCTCGGCCTGACCGTCACCGATTCGCCTTCGGTGATGCTGTCGCCGCTTGCCGGCATGAAACTGGGAATCTGGGTGGCCCACGGCGAGGGCCGTTTCGACCTCCACGGACCTTCCACGGGCTTCAATGTGGCAGCACGCTACACTTATCGTTCATATCCCGGCAATCCCAACGGTTCGCCTGCCGGTGTTGCCGCCATCTGTTCATCCGACGGACGCCATCTGGCGCTGATGCCCCACCTGGAACGTGCCTTATTCCCCTGGCAATGTGCCTGGTATCCCGCTTCACGCCGCAACGACGACTTCACGCCCTGGCTCATGGCCTTCGTGAACGCACGCCGCTGGGTCGAGGAACACAAAAAGTGATTGGAACCGCTTCGATTTCGAACGGTCTCTTACATAAGGTAAACTGAACTGCTCTGCGACCATCCGCGAGTAGCATTCCTCACATTCACCGTCACCATGCCGCGGTTTGTCCCGGCATGATGACGGATTTTTTCAATGATTTCGCCGAGTCCGGAAAAGCCGCTTCCGCTGATGCTGAAAAATTCAATCCCGCGCATGTAGGCGGTTGCAAATAAGTTGTCGTCCGAGGTTATTGTTGCCATATCTTTATGCTTTGATTTACAGCACAAAGTTAACCCCGGGTCTGTCCCCGTAAAGCGGGCAGCAATGTTAATAAATGATAATTTCGGGCGTAAAAAAGGCCCGGATGCGGGTCCGGACCTTGAATATTCGTATGTATTACTGTCAGATGCGTTCGAGAACGGTGGCAATCAGGTCTCGAACGCCCGATTTGCAATTTGGATTGGCCTCGTTGTTGTAGCGGTTGGCGATGATGGAGCATACTGTCATGCAACTGTGGCCCATGAGGCGGCCGAGGCCTGCTAGCGGAGCGCTTTCCATCTCGTAGTTGGTGATTTTACGCCCCTTGTATTCAAATGATTCGATGCGGCGGTTCAGGTCGGGATTGGCCAGTGGCAGGCGCACCTCGCGTCCCTGCGGGCCGTAGAAGCCGACGGCCGAGATTGTGTTGCCGCGCACCATGTCGTCGCGGCCTATGAGGTCCACGAGTTCGTGGTCGGCATCGACGATGTAAGGTTTGGCCCACAAGGGATTCCAGCCGGTATGCTCGCACATGGCTTTCTCGAATCCGAGGTCGGCTATTTCGTTGCGGCCGGCGTAATAGTTGAGCACGCCGTCGAAACCTATCGATTTTTCGGCGATTACCGGGGTGCCGAGCGTCAGTTCGGGTTGCAGGGCGCCCGATGTGCCGATTCTGACCATAGTGAGGCGGCGCAGTTTGTCGTTCACTTCGCGGGTCTTGAAGTCGACGTTTGCCAGGGCGTCGAGTTCGGTCACCACGATGTCGATATTGTCGGGACCGATGCCGTGGCTCAGGCACATGATCGGCTTGCCCTTGTATGTGCCGCCGATTGTATGGAACTCGCGGGACGACACCTCAAATGTCTTGCTGTCGAAGAATTCGGCTACCATATTCACGCGTGCCGGGTCACCAACAAGGATGATGCGGTCGGTGAGTTGTTCGGGTTTCAGGTGAAGGTGGAATACCGACCCGTCGGGGTTGATGATAAGTTCCGACGGCGGGATGATTTTCTTTTCCATGGTCTTATGTTTTTTATGCTTTTGTATTCGTGTATATCTATTTAACAATCAGTTTGCTCGGATAGTTGGGAGCCGGGCGCTCATATTTTCAGCATGTATGTGCCTCCGGGGCGCGAAACCAGCATGTCGTCCATTTCCATCTCCATGACCCGCGCGCAGAGGGTGGAGTAGGG
>CAJJOO010000272.1 GCA_905193395.1 uncultured Porphyromonadaceae bacterium | reverse complement strand
CCCAGTAGTCGGTCTTGATTACGTTGTTGAGGATTTCGGCGCAGCCGCTCTGCTTGGAAATAATCGAGGGGACGCCCATCTGCATCGCCTCGAGGGGCGAGATGCCGAAGGGCTCGGAGACGGAGGGCATGATGTAGACGTCGGAGGCCTTGAGCATTTCATAGACCTGACGGCCCTTCTGGAATCCGGGGAAGTGGAAACGGTCGGCGATGCCGCGGGCGGCGGCGAGTTCGATCATCTTGTCCATCATGTCTCCGGAGCCGGCCATGACGAAGCGCACCTTGTGGTTGTTCTTGAGAACCTTTGCGGCAGCCTCGACGAAGTATTCCGGTCCTTTCTGCATGGTGATGCGGCCCAGGAAGGTGACGATTTTCTCTTTGGGCTTCTGAACCTGCACGTCCAGGATATCCTGGCTCAGGGGCACCACGGCGTTGTGGACTGTGGTTACCTTGGAGGGGGCGATGCCGTATTTTTCAATGACGGTGCGACGCGTGAGGTTCGATACGGTGATGATATGGTCGGCGTTGATCATGCCGTCGCGCTCGATGTTGAAGACGGTGGGATTGACATTGCCGCGCGAACGGTCGTAGTCAGTGGCGTGGACGTGAATCACCAGAGGCTTGCCTGTGACCTGCTTGGCATGGATGCCTGCGGGGTAGGTGAGCCAGTCGTGCGAGTGGATGATGTCGCAGTCGATGGTGCGTGCGATTACGCCGGCGGTGATGGAGTAGTTGTTGATTTCCTCGAGAAGGTTGTCGGGGTAGCGGCCGGAGAATTCGATGCAACCCAGGTCGTTGGTGCGCATATAGTTGAAATCGGCGTAGATGTGGTCGCGGAGACGGAAGTAGAGATCGGGGTCCATCACCTTGCCGATACGCTGCTCTACGTAGTCGCGGTTGACGTCGCGCCAGGCCACGGGCACCTGTGATGTGCCGATGATGTGGGCGAAGGTGCGGTCCTCGTCGCCCCAGGGTTTAGGGATGACGAAGGTGATGTCCATGTCGCCGCACTGCCACATGCCGCGTGTGAGGCCGTAGGAGGCGGTGCCGAGTCCGCCGAGGATATGAGGGGGGAATTCCCACCCGAACATTAATGCTTTCATTCTATATCAGTCTTAAGGTGGGTTAGAGTCAGTTTGTGAAACGCTTGATGAGGCGTACGGTTCGCAGCACCTCGGCCACGTTGGTGGCATGTGACACGGCACCGCGTCCCTTGAAGGGCGGGTTGCCGTCGTAGAGTTGCGAGAGCGATGCCACGCAGCCTTCGGTCATTTCGTCCTCGAAGCCGATGAGCATTCGGTCGATGTATCCCAGGCCGCTGAGTCCGAATACCTTGAGGTATGCCTCGGCATAGAAGCCCATGAGCCAGGGACGTGCGGGCCCCTGGTGCAGGGCCTGTTCGCGTTCTTCGGGCGAGCCCAGATAGAAGGGCCGGTATCCGTAACTGCGGGGCGAGAGTGTGCGCAGGCCCTTGGGCGTGAGGAGTTCGCGTGTCACGACGTCGAGCACGCTCTTGCGGCTGCGGCGGTCCAGAGGCGAGTAGTCCAGGCCGATTGCCACGGCCATGTTGGGCCGCACTTCGGGCGAGGCGTAGTTGCCGTCGACATAGTCGTAGAGGTAGCCGCTGTCGTTGAGGAACATGTCGACGAAGGGCTGTTTCATCTTTTCGGCGGCGGCCAGCCACGCGTCGCGGCGTTCGGTCAGGGCCTCGTTGCCTTCGATGAGCGAAGCACCCATCAGCAGGGCGTTGTACCACAGCGCGTTGAACTCAACCAGATAGCCCGAGCGCGGGATTATGGGGCGGCCGCCGTGGTTGGCGTTCATCCACGAAACGGGTGTGTCGGTTCCGCGGGTGGTCAGCAGGCCGTTGGCTGCGTCAACCTTGAGGTTGGGGTGACGGTTGTCGAGGATATAGTCGAGTGTGTGGGTCACGAATTCGGTGTAGAGTTCGCGGGCCCGCTCCATACCGATGTTCTTGGCATATTGCTGGACGGTCCACATGGCCCAGAGAGGAATGTCGGGCAGGTCGATGCCGTTGATGCGGCCTTCGGTGTCGCCGTTGTCCATGAAGCGCGTGAGAGCCTTGATGGCCGTGCCCATGATAGACTCGAAGTCATTGCGGTGGTCGATGGCCAGCGTAAGTCCTGGTAGGGCCATGAAGGTGTTGCGGGCCAGAATCGTGCCCCAGGGGAAGCCGGAAATTATGTACATCTCGTCGCCATCCTTGATGTAGAACTGCTTGGCCGAGTTTTTCAGACAGTTGAAGAAGGACGAGCGCGGTGTGCGCGATTCGACTTCAACGGTATACATGCGTTTGAGATTGCGGGGATTTACCTCGCTGATGCCGGCCGAGAAGATGAGGCTCTCGCCCTTGCGTATGGGCACCTCGAAATAGCCGGGTACCCAGAGGTCCTCGCAGTAGGGCACGCCGCGTTCCAGGTCCTTGACATATTCGATGCCGTTGTACCAGTTGGGCTCGTCGACCCACACGGGCTTGTGGTTGAACTGCATGTAGAGGGTGGGGAAGCCGTCGTACAGGCAGGTTGCGATACCGTTTTCCACGTGGCGTATTTCGCGGTTGATGGCGTCATTGGCCATGCACAGCGAGTTTACCTCGCGGAAAGCCAGGAAGGGACGGAAGCGCAGGGTCGTGGCCGAGTGGGCCTCGACCAGAGTGTAGCGGATGAGTATACGGTTTTCGTGGGAGATAAACACCTTTTCCTTGTTCAGAATCACACCGCCCACGCGATAGGTCATGCGGGGAACGTCCTCGCAGTCGAACTCACGTATATACTTGTGCCCGTTGGGGCTGTAGACGCCGCCCTGGTAGCGGTGGATGCCCAGGTTGAACGGCGCGCCGTGCTGAATGACGGTTTCGTCCAGGGACGAAAGCATCACGTGGGACCTGTTGCCCATCTCCTTGATGGGAATCACCAGCAGACCGTGCTGCTTGCGGGTGTTGCAACCCACCAGCGAGGTGCAGTGATAGGCTCCGGCCTGGTTGGTGCGCAGCATTTCCTTTGGCAGCGAC
>CAJJOO010000271.1 GCA_905193395.1 uncultured Porphyromonadaceae bacterium | reverse complement strand
CCACCTTGAGCCGCAAGGCCGGCGCCGAGGCCGGCGTTGTCGAACCCCGTGTGATTATCGGCCGCGACCAGTGCCGTACGGGCGAGGCCCTTAGCAGTATGGCCCAGCGCCATACCGGAGGTGACACCCAGTATCTCACCGGCATCAACGGCGACTTCTTCATCACCTCGTCCTTTGCCTCGCAGCACGAATTCGGCGATGCCATCCTGGGCTATCCCAACATGTCCTGCGTGATTGACGGCAAGATTGCCGCTCCGGATATGATTGACATCACCAGCCGCGAGAACGCCCTGATTATCACTGACGACAACTGGTTTATCGACGCCACCGACCTGCGCTACCGCGTGCTGAACAACGACGGTTCTGTCGTGGTCGACGCCACTGCCGTCAACTATCCCCGCCGCGGCGAGGAAATGGTGGTCTATAACTCCTATATGGGTGCCACCACCGCCACCGGCGACGACGGCCGCGAACTGGTGCTCCGACTTGCCGACGGCGCACAATGGAACGTCAACAAGTCGGTTAAATTCATTGTTGACAGCGATTGGCGCCAGGGCGGTAATTCTGCGATTCCGGCAGACGGTATCGTGATTTCCTGCGGCCCGCAGTACAGCAATGAGTGGATTGACGGCCTCAGGAAAGGCGACATCGTGAAACTCAAGATTGTCCTTTCGCTGCCCGCTCACGACGCCCTGAAACCTGCCGTGCAGCATGTTATCGGCGGCGACGTACGCATACTGAACCGCGGCGAAATCACCCGCACGGCAATCCGCTTCATCAATACCCCCACAAGCCGCTACCAGCGCTCACTCGTAGGTTTCAGCGAGGACCGCGACATGATGGTCTTTGCCGCCGTCGACGGTACCGGCCTCACATATTTTGAATCGGCTGCGCTCATGAAGGCACTCGGCTGCTATGACGCCCTCGACTTCGACGGCGGCGGCTCCACCGCCATCTGGAGCGCTGATTCCGGAATCTACAACAAGCCCCGCGACGGCTCGGAACGCGCCATCGGCAATGCCCTTTACTTCACCCTCAAGGCTCCCGTCGATAAGGAAGTGGCTTCCATCCGCTTTGCCGACCATGCTGTGGTGATGCCCCTATACGGCACGTATAAACCCGTGATTTACGGTTATAACAAATATGGCCAACTGGTTGATACCGACATTCAGGGCGCCGTGATCTCCGCTCCCGAGGCCCTGGGCTCCTGCGACGGCAACACACTCCTCGCCACTGGCGAGGGTCTGCACCCACTCACGGCCACACTCGGCAGCATGACCGCCACCGTGGCTGTCACCGTCGATGCCTCCGTGCCCGCCCGCGCCCGATATGAATCCATGCTCGTCGACAACATCCATCCCGCCCCCATAGCCCTCTATTCAATAGTTGGCCTCGACGAAATGCCCGTTTCCGGAAAGGCCTATCAGTGGACCTCGTCCGACCCCACCGTGGCTGTCGTTGACGAAAACGGCGCCGTGCACGGCGTGGCCGACGGCACCGCCACCATCACCGCGTCCCGCGGCTCTTCCTCGATTGAAATCGCCGTCACCGTCCAGTGTCCCAAGGCTCGCCTCGTTTCGCTGGCCGTTCCCGGCGAAGAAGAGGAATGGCGCGGCGCCGGAACCGGCGTCAAGGTCTCATCGCTGGTAATCGCCGAAAAACCGGCCTTCGCCATAGACTATCAGATCACCAATACACGCGGCCCCAAACTGCAGTTGCGCCGCAATATGGCCCTGTACAGTTGGCCGGACGCCGTCGAGATTTCCTTCAATCCCGGCGACCTGAAAATCAATGGTGTCGGCCTCTCGCTGATTCCCAACGGTCAGCGCCCCGTCACTGTCAGCCGCGATGTGACTCCCGGGCAGCCCTGCACAGTATCGTTTGACCTCTCCGAATTCTTCGACGCCACCGACCCAGGCATGTACCCCGTGTCGTTGCAGAATGTCTCGTTCGACCTCGGCGATGCCCGCGGAACCTACCACCTGGACATTGACCGCCTCGACCTGCTCTACCGCTCGTTCGACGGTGTCGAGAGTGTGGCACTGCCCTCCGCCGCCCCGCTGCGCGCCATGGTCAGCGGCACCACCGTGATGATTGCCACCGAGGCCGACGCCCTCACGCTCCACGACCTCAGCGGCCGCACCGTTGCCACTGCCGCTCACACTGCCGCAGTCGAGGCTCCGGCCGCAGGGCTCTACATCCTCCGTGCCACCATCGATGGCAACACGACCGCCTGCAAGGTGATTGTACGTTAAAAAATATTAAATACCGCGGCCCGTCCCGCGGTATTTTGTACCTTTGCACTGCAATTTTCCGTAACGGGCTTCAATCCTAAGTGCAATGCTCCCGAATCGCGTTGCCGCCCGCCGGGTTAACTTTTATAATATCAATATTATAATGTACGTTATCGTAGAAATCCAGGGACAGCAGTTCAAGGCCGAAAAGGACCGTTTTCTGTATGTTCACTACCTGGGCGAAGACGTTAAGGAAGGTCAGACTGTCGAATTCGACCGCGTCCTCCTTGTCGACGCCGAAGGTGCCGTGAAAGTCGGTGCGCCCACCGTGGAAGGCGCAAAAGTTGTTTGCGAAGTCGCAACTCCCCTGGTGAAGGGCGACAAGGTCATCGTTTTCAAGAAGAAACGCCGCAAAGGCTATCGCCGCAAGAACGGTCACCGTCAGTATTTCACCAAAGTTGTTATTAAAGAAGTAGTCGCTTAACCCATTAAAATTTCAGAAAAATGGCACATAAAAAAGGTGTCGGTAGTTCTAAGAACGGCCGTGAATCAGAAAGCAAGCGACTCGGTGTCAAGATTTTTGGTGGTCAGGCCTGCAAAGCCGGCAACATCATCAAACGTCAGCGCGGCACCGTGCATCACCCGGGTCTGAACGTAGGCCTCGGCAAGGACCACACAATCTATGCCCTCATTGACGGCGTCGTTGTGTTCACCGAAGGTCGCGAGGGTCGCAAGTTCATCAACGTTATGCCCGTCTCCGAGGCATAAACGGAACTTTTCCCGATTGTCTACTCCGCGG
>CAJJOO010000270.1 GCA_905193395.1 uncultured Porphyromonadaceae bacterium | reverse complement strand
CGACGCGGGCCACGGCGGCAATCGACGGCAGGGCCTCGCCGCGGAACCCCATGGTGTGGAGCGTGGCGAGGTCGTCGGCCGAAGAAATCTTGCTGGTGGCGTGGCGGTCGAAAGCGATACGCAGGTCGGTGGGCGACATGCCCTTGCCGTTGTCGACAACCTGAATCAGGGTCCGTCCGGCGTCGCGCACGATTATCTTGACGGCGGTTGCGCCGGCGTCAATAGAGTTCTCGACCAGTTCCTTGATTACCGAGGCCGGGCGTTGAATCACCTCGCCTGCGGCAATCTGGTTGGCCACCGAGTCGGGCAGCAGCCTGATTACGTCGGGCGCTCCGCTCACAGGGCAAGCAATTCTTCAATTTTGGCGCGGAGATTGTCCTCCGACTGCGAGCCGGCCAGGCGGATGGCTGTCTTCTGGCCGTTCTTGAAGAAGAGGATGGTGGGCAGCGACATGATGCGGTGTTCGCCGGCGAAGTCGCTTTCGTCCTCCACGTTGTATTTGCCGATAACTACTCGGCCTTCGTATTCCTCGGCCAGTTTGTCGATTGTCGGCGCCATGCTGCGGCAGGGACCGCACCAGGTTGCCCAGAAATCAATCACAACGGGGCCACCCTGGGCTATGATGTCGTTGACGTTCTCGTCGGTAAATGTAAAAGCCATGATTACAGTTTTTTTAGATTGGTTATATTTGGGGTTTGATTTTTCAGTTTGCAGAACCTTTCCAGCGCGAATGTTCGAACTCGAAGCCGATATGGTTTTCCTCAAGTGTGCGGAGCACGTCGCGGTTCACGACGATGCGGCGGCTCGAGTCTAGAACCACGGTGCGGTTGATGGCCGGGTCGTAGATTCTGAATTTCAGGGGATAACCCTTGTCTGAATTCTTTTTGCCGGAGGCATCCAGCGTCTCGTCAAGGATGCCGGCCAGGCGCGTGTTGCAGTCCTCCACAGCCAGCGAAAGGGTGATTGAATCAATCAGTTTTCCTTTCAGGGTCTCGAGCGGGCCTACGTCGACGAGGTTGAAGCGGATGTCGCCCGTGTAGCGGTTGGCTCGGTATGCGCCTTTTATCATTACCGGGTTGCCAACCGTGAGGATATGTGCGTATTTTTTTATCGAATCCTCGAACATGACGATTTCCGTGGAGGCCGAGAAATCCTCGAGTTTGACAATCATCATCCGCTTGCCGTTGCGTGTGGTGCGCTCGGTCTGTTCGGTGACGATGCCTCCGAAGGTCATTTCCAGGCCGTCGGTGGCCTCGCTGCCGATTTCCTCGCGCTGGGCCAGGGTGTGTGTGGCACCGTAGTTTAATTCCACGTAATACGGGTCGAGGGGATGGGCCGAGAGATACATGCCCACGAGGTCGCGCTCCTTGTCGAGAAGCACCACGGGATTCCAGGGCACGGCTGGTTTGATGCGGGGACGGGCCTCGGCGTTGAGCTGGGTGTCGTCGAAGTCGAACAGCGAGGCCTCCTGACGCCGCTGGGCGTTCTGGTACAGGGCACCATAGCGCAGCAGGACTTCCGGGACGCTGTCGCCGGGACGTCCGCCGCCGTCGTCCACCAGGTCCTCGCGCTTGAATTGTCCGAAGCAGTCGAAAGCGCCGGCCAGGGCCAGGGCCTCGAACACGCGGCGGTTGATGGATGTGGAGGGCACGCGCTCCACGAAATCGTAGATGTCGGTGAAGGGCTTGTCGCCGCGGGCCTTGACGATTTCCGCCAAGTCGGGCCGCTGGGCCACCTGGTAGCCGTGGCCGATGCGGGGGGTGCCAAAGGGCAGGCACTGGGGCACCTCGAGGCCTTTGACGGTGATGCCCATGGCCTTGCATTCGTCCATGTATCCGCGCAGTTTCACCGAGTCGGTGCGGTTGTGCGTGAGGACGGCGGCCATGTATTCGGCGGTATAGTGGGCCTTCAGATAGCCGGTCTGGTATGCAACCCACGAATAGCAGGTGGCATGGCTCTTGTTGAAGGCGTATGCGGCGAATTTCTTCCAGTCGGCCCAGATTTTTTCGAGGACTTCCTTCTTGTGCCCGTTTTTAATGCCGCCCTCGTAGAACAGGGATTCCAGTTCGTTCATCTTGGCAATCTGTTTCTTGCCCATGGCCTTGCGCAGGGTGTCGCTCTGGCCGCGGGTGAAACCGGCCAGCAGGCGCGACAGCAGCATGACCTGCTCCTGATAGACCGTGACGCCGTAGGTGTCTTTCAGATAGCGCTCCATCACCGGGATGTCGTAGACAATGGGCGAGCGTCCATGCTTGCGGGCGATGAAGTCTGGGATATAATCCATGGGTCCCGGACGGTAGAGGGCGTTCATGGCGATGAGGTCCTCGAATTTCGAGGGCTTCAGTTCGCGCAGGTATTTCTGCATGCCGGCCGACTCGAACTGGAACGTTCCGATGGTGTGGCCCTGCGAGTAGAGGTCGTAGGTGACCTTGTCGTCGATGGGTATGGTGTCGATGTCCACGTCGATGCCGCGGGCGTTGTGGATATTGGCCACGGCGGTCTTTATTATCGACAGGGTCTTGAGGCCCAGGAAGTCCATCTTGATCAGTCCCGTATCTTCGATTACACTGCCTTCGTACTGGGTGACGAGGAGTTTGCCTTCCTCCTTGTCCTCGGCGGTGGATACGGGCACCCAGTCGCTGACGGGGTCGCGGCAGATGATGACGCCGCAGGCATGGACGCCCACGTTGCGCACGTTCCCTTCGAGTTCGCGGGCATATTCCAGAGTGTTGCGTACCTGGGGATTGGTGTTTTCGAGTTCCGATTTCATCGCGTCCACATATTTCAGGCAGTTGGCAAGGGTGGGTTTCAGTTCCTTGCCGTCCTTCATGGGCATGTGGGCGGGAATCAGTTTCGTGAGGCGGTTGGATTCGGGTATGGGCAGATGCTCGACGCGGGCCACGTCCTTGATGGCCGATTTCGCGGCCATGGTGCCATAGGTGATGATGTGGGCCACGTTCGGCTCGCCGTATTTCTCGGTGACGTATTTCAGCACTTTGGCGCGGCCGTCGTCGTCGAAGTCCACATCGATATCGGGCAGCGAGATA
>CAJJOO010000269.1 GCA_905193395.1 uncultured Porphyromonadaceae bacterium | reverse complement strand
CCCGGACTATCCGGAAGAAATCAGAGCCCCGCAGGGCTCCCTCGGAGGAGTGTCAGGCTACCAGGTGAGCGTGGGTAAGGGTGTGCATACCCCCGGCGACGAGGCTGATGTGCTCGTGGCCATGAATCCCGCCGCCCTCAAGACTAATCTCAGATATCTCAAGAAGGGTGGGGTAATCGTCTGCGACGGCGACTCGTTCACCGCCGCCAACCTGCGCAAGGCGGAGTACAAGACCGATGACCCCGTGACAGAGCTGGGCATCGATCCCAACCGCATCATGCTCGTCCCCATGGCCACTCTTCTTAAAAATACACTTGCCGACAGCGGCATGGACTCCAAGGGAATCATGAAATGCAAGAACATGCTCGCCCTGGGTCTGATTTGCTGGCTCTTCGACCTCCCCGTCGAGAAGGTGATTGCCCGCATA
Organism: uncultured Porphyromonadaceae bacterium; assembly: GCA_905193395.1. Classification (GTDB taxonomy): domain Bacteria; phylum Bacteroidota; class Bacteroidia; order Bacteroidales; family Muribaculaceae; genus CAG-873. The sequence continues at coordinate 2,620 of CAJJOO010000269.1, read as the reverse complement.
GAGAAGAAATTCGCCAAGAAGCCGGCGATTGCCGAGGCCAACGCCAAGGTTATCCGCGCCGGATGGGACTATGGCCACAACACCCACTCCTCGATGTCGACCTACCGTATCGAGAGCGACGAGGCTAAGCCCGGCACATACGTGGACGTAAACGGCAACACAGCCACCGCCTGGGGCCTTATCATGGCTTCCGAGAAGAGCGGACGTCCCCTCTTCCTGGGCAGCTATCCCATCACCCCGGCCACCGATATCCTGCATGAGCTTGCAAAGCGCAAGGATCTCGGCGTGAAGGCATGCCAGATGGAGGATGAGATTGCCGGAGTATGCTCCGCGATAGGCGCCTCCTATGCCGGCCATATGGCTGTGACAACAACTTCCGGACCCGGTCTCGCCCTGAAGAGCGAGGGCATCGGCCTGGCAGTAATGGCCGAGCTTCCGCTCGTGGTGATCGACGTGCAGCGCGGCGGCCCCTCCACCGGACTTCCCACCAAGACCGAGCAGACCGACCTGATGCAGGCCCTCTACGGCCGCAACGGCGAGTCGCCCGTGGTGGTTGTGGCTCCGGCATCGCCCACCGACTGCTTCACGATGGCCTTCGAGGCCGCACGCATCGCCGTAGAACACATGACCCCCGTCATTCTGCTGAGCGACGCCTTCATCGGCAACGGCGCCAGCGCATGGCGTGTGCCCGACGACGATGAATTCCCCGAAATCAAGGCTCCTCTGCTGTCGGCCGAGCGCATTGCCGAGGGCGGATGGCGTCCCTACGAGCGCGACGAGAAAACGAAGGTGCGCCGCTGGGCTATTCCCGGCACCGAAGGCGCCATGCACCGCCTGGGCGGCCTGGAAAAAGACTTCGTGGCCGGATCAATCTCCACCGATCCCGCCAACCACGAGAAGATGGTCCTGACACGCCGCGAGAAAATCGCCCGCGTGGCCGACGATATCCCCGCACTGCAGATTGACGGCAATCCCGATGCCGAGACACTGCTGGTTGGCTGGGGCGGCACCTACGGCCATCTGCGCACGGCCGTCGACAACCTCTGCGCCGAAGGCACCCCCGTGGCTCTGGCACACTTCCGCTACATCAACCCGCTGCCCGCCGGCGCCCTCGACACCCTGCGCCGCTACCGCCGCGTGATTGTGGCCGAACTCAACACCGGCATGTTCGCTGACTATCTGCAAAGCAAACTGCCCGGCGTCAACATCCTGCGAATCAACAAAATCCAAGGCCAGCCCTTCGCCGTTTCCGAAATCGAGGACGGCGTGAAACGTTTCATCCAAAATGCCTGATAATATGGAAAACAACACTTACACAGCCGCCGACTACAAGAGCGACCAGTCAGTGCGCTGGTGTCCGGGCTGCGGCGACCACGCCATCCTGAACTCGCTCCACAAGGCCATGGCCACGCTGGGCATCGCGCCCCACCGCACCGCCGTGATATCCGGCATCGGATGCTCGTCGCGACTGCCCTACTATATGAACACCTACGGCTTCCACACCATTCACGGCCGCGCCGCCGCAATAGCCACAGGTTTCAAAATCGCCAATCCCGAAATGACCGTATGGCAGATTTCCGGCGACGGCGACGGCCTGGCAATCGGCGGCAACCACTTCATCCACGCCGTACGCCGCAACATCGACATCAACATAATCCTGTTCAACAACAAAATCTACGGCCTGACCAAGGGCCAGTACTCGCCCACCAGCGACCGCGGATTCGTGTCGAAATCGTCGCCCTACGGCACCGTCGAGGACCCTTTCATCCCCGCAGAACTGGTGTTTGGCGCACGCGGCAACTTCTTCGCACGCTCCATTGACGTTGAACTCGCCACCTCGCAGGAAGTACTGCTGGCCGCCGCCCGCCACAAAGGCACCTCGGTGACCGAAATCCTGCAGAACTGCGTGATATTCAACAACGGTATCCACAACGCCATCACTGACAAGGAAGTACGCGCCGACCGCACCATCCATCTGCGCCATGGCGAGAAGATGATTTTCGGCAAAGACGGCGACAAAGGCCTCGTGCAGGACGGCTTCGGCCTCAAAGCCGTGACCATCGGTCAGGACGGCTATACCATCGACGACGTCCTGGTACACGACGCCCACACCCCGTCCAACTTCCTCCACCAGCAACTTGCCATGATGGACGGCCACAGCCTGCCCCTGGCAATCGGCGTGATACGCGACGTCGAGACCGTTACCTACGACGACGCCCTCACCGAACAGGTGCGCCAGGTACGCGCCGCCAAGGGCTTCGACACCCTTCGCGACATGATTCTGGCCGGCGAAACCTGGACGGTCGAATAACCCCCGCAACCTATACTCCGGGCGGACGCTTCCCTTGTGGAAGCGTCCGCCCGATTATATCGGGGCCTTTTAATCAAAAAGTTAATTATTCACTGCAAAACGGGGGCAAATAGACACTTTCCGTGGAGCGGGCGCATCTCGCCGCGGCTATTTTGGGGAGAGGCGTGAAGTGCATAGGGTTTGAAGGACGGAGGCCTCATTGTGGGCGCGGTCGCGCGAGGCGTAAACCAGCGTCACCACGGGATGCGCCTCCACGCTCTTCAGAAAGTCAGGAAATGCGGGATTCGCAGCCAGTTCGGCTTCATAGCG
>CAJJOO010000268.1 GCA_905193395.1 uncultured Porphyromonadaceae bacterium | reverse complement strand
CGATATCGTCTCGGCATCGCTCTGGTATCGCCGTGCCGGTGTCAACGGCGACAACTATTTCGAGGTCCAGGGCCTCAAGGCCGGCTGCGACGGCTCGGACGACAGCCACTTCGTCCTTCTGCATAAGGAAGACATGGTGGAGGCCTCCTCGTCCACAGTCACTGTCGACAATATTCCCTCCGGAATCCGTGCCATCCGTGTCGTGTACCAGAAAGTGTCGTCCGGAAATCTTGCCGTCGACGATATGACCGTGACACTCAGTGGCGAGAAGAATGAAGTCCTTTCCGGATACGATGCCCGCGAGGTAGGCAACGTGACTTCGTTTGCCGTCGGCACCGAAGGCTACGCCGCCCGCCAGTTCACCTATACCGTCAAGGCCGTCAACGCCGACGGACTGCGCACTTACGACTCCAACAGCATCGACGTCGACCTCGACACACATTCTGTTGCCGATGTCGAGGCCGCTGCCTCGTTCAGTGTGACTGCCGTCGACGGCATCCTTGATATTTCGGTTGCCGACGATGCGACGGTTACTGTCACCGATCTCTCGGGCCGCACTGTCGCCACTGTCACCGGTTCCGCCACTCTGCCCGTGGCCGCCGGAGTCTATGTAGTCAGCGACGGCGCGACAGCCGTGAAGATTGCCGTTAAATAAGCAAGTCCCTAATCCCATATTCTGCCGCCCCGCAGCGTTTTTCCGACTCTGCGGGGCGGCTTACATTCATGCCGAAAGTAACAATGTCGGCCCACGAAAAGTTTAAATATGAAAACTAAAAAACAATCGTTAAGGGTTAATAAATACTAAAATTTACGCTTTTTCGGCAAATTTCCACGGTCTAACTGTGAAAACATTTGCAATTCGCGGAATTTAGCGCTAACTTTGCAACAAATTAAATCACCTCGACTTAGTCTTAGACCGATTATTTACGCATTCTTCCCATTAATTAAGTGGACTCTAGGCTAAGGCATTCAGGCCCCGACCGTCGTGATGATGACTCAGCCGCCTGTTTAAGGTGTTGTGATAAGTAAGTATGATATAATCTCTGCACTCTTAAATGCTATAAAGCAACTAATCTAGAATCACAAATTTATGCCTATCGGCTTAGGTCCTCATCATTGAAGAAATGAGCGAGGACTTTTTTTATATTGGTCTAATGCGCAATGCGCGATGCTGTGGCGCGGGAGGGGAAGGAACGCGGCCGGTCCCCAGGGCGTGGAACCCGAGGAGGTGCAATTTTTTCGTTGGAGAATTTGCGCAATTGTAAGGTCGCGGCCTGCCGCGGCCGCAGAGCGACCGCTATCCTTTGCCGTTGGCATTTTTCGCCGTCGATATACCCGCGGTCGCGGAGCGACCGCTATCCTTTCGCCGCGGATGTCCTGACAGGCGCCAGGATGGTGGTGCTTGTGAAACTTTGTTAAATTTTAGTACCTTGCGTTGCATAGTACCTTTGCGTTGATTAATTTTGCGGCGTGAATCTGATTACATAGATGAAATGAATATAGAGAATCTGAAATCGCAAATGCGCAAGGGCATGCTTGAATTCTGCATCCTGATGATTGTGAGCCGACGCGCCGCGTATGCATCGGAACTGATTGCACGGCTCAAGGAGGCGCGTCTGATTGTGGTGGAGGGAACCCTCTACCCGCTGCTGACCCGTCTGAAAAACGACGGCCTGCTCACCTATCACTGGGAGGAGTCGACCGCCGGACCCCCACGCAAGTATTATGAAATCACCACCCTGGGCCGTCAGTTCCTGGAACAGTTGTCGCGGGCCTGGGACGAACTGGGCGACACCGTGGCTCATCTGCGGAACGAATGACCCGAATCTTAGTTTTAACCTGAATATTAAAATCAATCACAGATATGAAAAAGACTTTACCGGTAAACATCAACGGTTCGGTGTATTACATCGACGAGGATGCCTACAACCTGCTTAATTCCTACATCGAACAACTGCGCGCGGCCTTCACCGGCAGCGAAGGCCGCGAGATTGTCGACGACATCGAGAGCCGCATCTCGGAACTGTTCGGCGAACTTGTCTCCGGCGGCGTGCGCGTGATCGGCATCGACCAGGTGAATACGATTATTGAGAAGATGGGCCGTCCGGCAGACCTTGCCGACAACAATGGCGATGATGACGACCACGATGGCCCGAACGGCCCCAAGGGTCCGAAAGGTCCGAAGGGAACTGCGGCTGGCGGCAATCCCTCGGCCGGCAACGGGTCCGCAGGGACTGCGGCAGGCGGAAGCGGCACCGCAACCCCGCCGCCCTTCACCGCCGCGGCCTCAACCACCAAGAAACTCTACCGCGACCTGAGCAACCGCGTTTTCGGCGGCGTATTCGCCGGCTTGGGCTACTATACGGGTTGGAACGTGAACATCATGCGTCTGCTGTACATCATACTGTGTCTGGCCACATATTTCTGGCCGCTGTTCCTGCTGTATCTGGTGTGCTGGATGATTATTCCGGCGGCCGTCACCCCGAAGCAGTATCTTGAAATGACAGGCACGCCGGTCACCGCCGGCACTCTGGGCCAGACAATCCTGGGTTCACCTTCGTTCAATCCCGGCCCCAATGCCGCTGCCGTTTCCGGTTCGTCGGTGCTGTCGATTCTGGGCCGTATTTTCATGAGTGTGGTGGGTGTGATTGGTGCCTGTATCGGTCTGGCGGCCATCGGCCTTCTGGTGTTCGCGGTGATGGCGCTGGTGATGTACACCAGCACGGGCGAGATACTCTCGGTCTACGACAAATTCCAAGTGATGAGTCCCGTGCTGTTCTCCATCGGACTGATAACGCTGTCGCTGGCCGTGCTGCTGCCCTGCATGGGAATGGTTTGGGGCGCGGGCAACGCCCTGTTCAACCTGCGCGGTCCGTCGTGGCAGGGCGTTGTGGCCGTGGTGATAGTCGAGATAGTGCTGATTATCGCCACCGAGGTGCTGCTGCTTCAGAGCGGCATCAGCACGCTGGGCTATGCCGGCTCGGCCCTGGGCGCAGGCCTGTCGATGCAGATGTGCTGAACTATCCGAAAAACATACGCGGCGCTGCCGGGGACGAAATCCCGCGG
>CAJJOO010000267.1 GCA_905193395.1 uncultured Porphyromonadaceae bacterium | reverse complement strand
GCGCTGGGCCACGGCTCCATACAGGCGCAGGTCCGAGGGGTTCGAGATGTCGAACAGCGAACGGCCGCCCACCGACTTGTTGATCAGATAGTAGACCGACAAGATTGTCGTGTCGCTGAATGCGCGGGCAAACAGATTTTTCTTGAAACCGGCGTCTACAACCACGGCGTCAACGCCGCGGGCATTGACCTCGGCGGTAATCACGCTGTCCAGTTTCTGCATCGTCACGGCGGCAACAGTGCCGCTCACGGTGTAGCCCTGCTCGATGTCGGGCGCGCGCATCGTGAACACCAGTTCGTCCACCGAATCAATCGGGAAATATACCTTGGAATCGCCCAGGCTGAAACGCATGATGTCGGGATACGGGGCCGGAGTCTCGGCCGTATAGGCAAACGTACCGTCGGGCTGCACGTCGAGCGTGTCTACCGTAAACCATCGGCCGTTGGAGAAGCCCTCGATGGTGATTACGGCGCTGTCGGCGTCGGCAACAGTACCGCTCACGCTCCATCCCTGATTCTTGCTGCCGCAGCCTGCCGATACCAGGGCCAGAGCGGCGAATATTGTTGAAACTGTCTTTTTCATTGTCCGGGGTGTGTCTTGACTGCTTTATTCAAAGTTAGCCGCGATGGAATCGGCGATTTCCTGCATCCGCTCAGGAGTCAGTTGCAGTTTGGGCTTGCGGAAGTCCATGTCGCCCTCGCTGTTGAGCGGAATCAGGTGGATGTGGGCGTGGGGCACTTCCAGGCCCAGCACGGCCACGCCCACCTTGCGGCAGGGGATAGCCTTGCGCAGCGCACGGGCCACGCGGCGCGCGAACATCTGCAGCGAGGCATAGCGCTCGTCGTCCAGGTCAAAGATATAGTCCGTTTCCTGCTTCGGAATCACCAGCACGTGGCCCTCGGCCACCGGATTGATGTCCAGGAAGGCATAGTTCTCGGCATCCTCGGCCACGCGGTACGAGGGTATATCGCCGGCAACTATTCGCGAAAAAATCGATGCCATGACTGCTCAGAATGAAATTTCAATAATCTCGAACTTCATCATTCCGGCCGGAGCCTTCACCTCCACGGTCTCGCCCACCTTGTGGCCCAGCAGACCCTGCGCAATCGGCGTCGACGAGGCGATTTTCTTCTCCTTCAGGTTGGCCTCCGAGTCGGCCACGATGGTATACTCCATCACCATGCCGTTGGCCACGTTCTTGATTTTCACGCGGTTCAGAATCTGCACCTCCTCTGTGTTCAGTTTTGTCTCGTCCAGTATGCGCGCGTTGGCGACCAGGTCTTTCAGTTGCGAGATTTTCATCTCCAGCATGCCCTGGGCCTCCTTGGCAGCATCATATTCGGCATTCTCCGACAGGTCGCCCTTGTCGCGGGCCTCGGCGATTGCACGGGATATTTCGGGTCGCTTCACATTTTCCAGATAAGCGATTTCTTCCATTTTTTTCTTATAACCATCCTTGGTCATGTAAGTGATAGCCATATCAGTTGAGAGGTTTTTAGTATTTATAATCAAACAATTATCAGCAGCCACCACAGAGGCGGCTACGAAAAAAAGATGCAAATAAAAAATGAGGAAACTCGACCGTCGGGTTGAGTCCCTGCACTTTCTTTATTTACAACAATTTTTTCAATTGCAAAGGTACTCCAAAAAACGCCAACAGCCCCCTTATTGCCGCTTAAAATTTGTTAAATCCCGTTCACTCCGCCCGCAGTCGTCGCCCGATTTTCCATTTTCCTTTTCCCAATTTCCTTTTACCCTTTGTTATGTGGCGGGTTTTGCGTAATTTTGCACGGAATTTTTGAAAACATGACTCAATTCGACGCAATACGCACGGGCCTTAAGCCCGCTCTCGACCGGCTCAACTCCCTGATTCGGAGCAAACTGTCATCCGGCAACGCGCTGATGGACCATGTTATCGACACCTACCTCACCACAAAAGGCAAACAGATCCGACCCATCATCGTGCTGCTCTGCGGTCGCCTCGCCGGCAATTCCGACGCCGACGAAAGCCTCCTCAGCGCTGCCGCAGCCGTCGAACTGCTCCACAACGCCTCCCTGATTCACGACGACGTTGTCGACGAATCGAAACTCCGCCGCAACAAACCCACAATCAACGCCGTCTGGGACAACCATATCGCCGTTCTCGTCGGCGACTTCTTCGTCTCAACCTCGCTCCAACAGGCCATCGCCACCGGCGACGTCCGCATCATCGAGGAAATAGGACGCCTCGGCAAACTCCTGTCCCTGGGCGAGATCGACCAGATTTACAACGCCCGCGAGCATACCCTCACCGAGGAAGGATATTTCCGTATTATCGACTTCAAGACAGCCTCGCTCTTCGTGGCCTGCGCCCGTGTGGGCTGCTACGCCGCCGGCGCCGACGCCGAAACCGTCGAACTCCTCTCGCGCGCCATGCGCAACCTGGGCCTCTGCTTCCAGATTCGCGACGATATTTTCGACTATTTCACCTCCGACAAGGTCGGCAAACCCACCGGCAACGACCTGCGCGAGGGCAAAATCACCCTGCCCCTGCTTCACGCCCTCACCACGGCGCCCGACGAGGCCCTGCGCCGCGAAATGTTCGCCCTGGTACGTCAACCCGAACTCACCGACGCCCGGATAGCCTCGCTCGTGGCTTTCGCCTGCGAAAACGGCGGCATCGAATACGCATACGAGCGCATGCACACCCTGCGCGACGAAGCCGCACGGATGCTCGAACCCTTCGGCTCACGCGCGGCCGACATCATCGCCCTCTTCGACTACATCATCGCCCGCGACTTCTGATTCGCCCCACCCCGAAACACTCATCTCCACCACTCGTAGGGATGCACGTCCGTGCATCCGCCGACATTCATCGGCCTTCATCTGTGCTATTCCTCGCCACACCGTACACACAACGACAATCCTCTAAAAATCAGAATTATTGCCACCTTATAGGCGATTTAATTATTTTTAACTAAAAAAATGCAACATTCTGTTGCAAAACGTATTATATTTGCGCAATTATTCATCTCTAACCTTATAATACCATGATAAGGGTTATTATTGCAATCCTTGCGGTCCTGGC
>CAJJOO010000266.1 GCA_905193395.1 uncultured Porphyromonadaceae bacterium | reverse complement strand
TTGGCGGCCACGCCGTGGTTGATGAGTTCGCGGATTGAATTCCAGTCGCTCACAATCAGGCCGTCCCAGCCCCACTCACCACGCAGGATGTCGTGGAGCAGGCGACGGTTGGCCGACGAGGGCATACCGTTCACATCGTTGAACGATACCATGAATGTGGCGGCTCCGGCATCGGCTCCGCGGCGGAAAGGCGGCAGATAAACATCGCGCAGCAGCGGTTCGGGAATCCAGGTGGTATTGTAGTCACGTCCGCTCTCGGCGGCGCCGTAGCAGGCGAAGTGTTTCACACAGGCAGCCATGGTGTTGGGGCGCGAAAGGTCGTCGGTCTGATAGCCGCGCACGGTCGCCTCGCCCATTATCGAGGCCAGGATGGGGTCCTCGCCATAGCCTTCGGCCAGACGGCCCCAGCGGGCGTCGCGGGCGATGTCGACCATCGGCGAGAAGGTCCAGCGCACGCCTACCGACGAAGCCTCGTCGGCGGCAACGCGCGCACCCTGCTCAACGAGGGCGGGATTCCACGTGGCGGCCTGGCCGATGGGAATCGGGAATATGGTGCGGAAGCCGTGAATCACGTCGCGGGCGAACACCAGGGGGATGTGGAGACGCGAATTCTCAACGGCCTCATGCTGCAGGCGGTTGACGGTTTCGGGATCTACTTCGTTGAGCAGCGAACCCACACTGCCGTTGCGGACGGCCTCGGCCATCCCGGCGGTGTAGCCCACACCCGAAAGTTGATTGAGTTGGCCCACTTTCTCTTCAAGCGTCATCACGGAAACGAGCGAATCGATGCGGGCGTTCTGCCGCGGGGTAAGGGCGCTCACGCCAAGGGCGCAGGCTGCCGTCGCGGCGGCGACAAGCGTTATTTTAAGTGTCATTTCTGCGTAAGGTATTGGTTTTGAGGGGTGAAAACTCTAATATAATCAATGGCCATCGACGCCGACGAGCCGTCGCCGCTGAGTGCTGTCACCTTGCCGGGGTCATGGATTCCGGGGAAATCGCCCCCGACGGCAAGGTTGAGAATCAGGAACTGGGGCTTGTGGAAATAGTAGCCCGGCTGTTCGGGGGTATGGTCGGTGATGTCAATGCACAGATAGGGCTCGGCCACATCGTCTACAAACATTTCGATTGCCTGGGGTGTCCAGCGCAGGAAGAAGGAATGATACTCGCCGTCCTGCAGGCTTGCGGGCATCGTGAAAGGACCGACCTGCTGATGGTGGCTGCCGGTGCCGTAGTGCACGGCGCCGTTGAACAGGCGGTCCTGTGTGGAGGTGGCGATGCCGTCGGCGTGGCCCATTTCCAGCAGGTCTATCTCGCCGCACCGCGGCCACGCGTTGGTGTGATAGTCGGCGCCGAGGAACCACACGGCCGGCCAGAGACCGTCGGAGGTCGAAGGCAGTTTCACGCGGGCCTCGACAAGGCCGTAGGTGAACTGGAAATTTCCCAGCGTGTTGAGGCGCCCAGAGGTGAAGGCGTGGCCGTCGCAGTTCTCGCGGCGGGCCGTAATCACCAGGTTGCCGTCGGCAAGGGAGATGTTGCCGGGCGAGTCGATATAGTATTGCAGTTCGTTGTTGCCGCAACCGGAACCGTTCACTTCGACGTTCCAGATACTGCGGTCCAGGGAATCGGCGTTGAATTCCTCGGCCCAGGCCAGGACATATTCATCGCCGAAGGGCCGCGAAGGCGCAGGTGCGGAGGCCGCCGCCGAAAGGGCGGCGCCAAGGGCAAAGGCGGTGATTGTGTTTCTGAGTGTCATGGCTGTCCGGTTATTATCTGATTGCTATGCGATGACTTGCGGTTCCGTCGGAAACCACATAAATGCCGGCCGACAGACCGTCGGTGGCCACTGATTCACCCTCGGCGCGGGCAACGGGACGGCCCTGCATGTCATAGACCGTGAGCGAGGTGGCGCCGGGACGCGTCACGATGCCGCGGGCCACAATCCATCCGGCATCGGGTGCCGTGATGTCGGTAATGCCGTCGAAACCGTCGCCGGGAACATTGACGGAAAGGTTCTCGTCGGGCGTACCCTTCTGATAAACCTTCACATAGTTCACGTACATCGAGGCACTCTGGCCGTTTTCATCGTTGAGCGCCGTGATATTTTCAGGTTCATGGATGCCGGTGAAATCGCCGCCGACCGCCATGTTGAAAAGGATGAAATTGTCCTTGTGGAAATAGTTGCCCGGCGACCACACGTTATCGGGGTCGTCGGCGGGGATATTCATGCGGAAATAAGGCGACTGTACGGGCATGCGGTCAAGGTCGACATACATGGCCACCTCGTCCTCGTTCCATATGAGGGTGAACAGATGGAACTCGCCGTCCTGCAAGGAGTAGCGTTTTGTGGTGCTCTGTGCGTAGGATGCCGCCGGCCAGCCCTGTCCCCAGTGGCAGGCACCGTTGAAATAGCGGTCCTGGGTGCCGGCCGAGATGCCGTTGGCGTTACCCATTTCCATGATGTCGATTTCACCGCTGCGGGGCCAGCCCACCTGCGAATGGTCGTTGCCCATCATCCAGAACGCCGGCCAGAGGCCGTTGGCCGTTGACGGCAACTTGATTGCGGCCTCGATTTTGCCATGGGTAAAGGCCACCTTGCCTTTGGAATTGATGCGGCCGGATGAAAATTTGAAACCGCGGTAACCGTCGCGGCGAGCCGTGAGGATAAGGCAGCCGTTGCCCTGGCCGTCATCGCCCACCGATACATTTTCAATACGTCGCGAATAATACTGCATCTCGTGGTTGCCGCCGCCGTCACCGTTGGCCTCGATGTTCCAGCGGTCCTCATTTAGCGAGCCGCCGTCAAACAGATCCTGCCACACCAGCCGGTAGCCGTCTGTCTCGCCGGAACCCACCTGAGGCTCGGCGGCAAAAGCGGCGACAGGGATGGCCGCGCAGGTTGCAAGAATGAGATTATGGAGTTTCATATGATTGGTTGTCAGAGAATTTTCAGTTTAAGAGGGACCGCGACAGGCTGCCGAAAGGTCCTGGAAAGCGCCGACAAAGGGCGCGTCCGGCCCGCGGACGGGGCCGAAATTGATGATTTAAGGAATAAAAATGGCGGGGCCGCGGG
>CAJJOO010000265.1 GCA_905193395.1 uncultured Porphyromonadaceae bacterium | reverse complement strand
AAATCAAATCAATCCTGTTCTGCACAGCCGTGTATCCGGGATTATCTTTTGGATCCACGACCATCATCCTGTATCCGTTGCGCTGGAACTCATGCCATTGCAACATGTGCCACAGGCGGTCGTTTTTCATCGCCATCTGGATATTCTCAAACTGGATAGCAACAATAGTCCTTTTCTCAACCGGAATAACCGACTGTTCCGACAGCAGCAAGGCTTTGATAAGGTCGCTGTTGGAAAGTTCGATTTTCCCGCTGTTAAGATTCCGGAATACCTTATGGGCCTGAGATTCCGGCACCTGATACCAGATAAACTCAACCCTCTTCGAGGATATTTCACCTGCGAGCAACTGCGTCAGCCACTTATGATTAGTAATTTCATTCTTGGAATCATTCAATTTGCTTATCAGTCTCGTCCGGGTGCGGCTATCTTCCTTATTCAGTTTAATCTCCACACTTTCATCAAAGAGAGATTCTAACGCGAGATAGGCTCTTGTGATATGATATGAGTCAATAGTTTCATCATCAACTTTCGCCAGCGTTTCCAGATGCTCAATCAACTCCTTCCTCGATTTATTAGCGTTCAAATCACGTTCAAAATCAAGATTATATCTGCAAGGCATATCAAGGGCCTTCATCAGAATACAGATAGACGTCAGCCGCTGCTGTCCGTCGAGCACGGTATATTGCGTGCCGGTATCAATGACGGCCAGGGGCTGCAACGAATAACGCGGGGATGCGGAACTCCGGAAATCCACTAAATCCTCAACAAGTTCATAAATATTCTTTACGGTCCACCTGTACCCCCTCTGTTGAGACGGGATATAAAAACTATAGCCGTCCAGGGAATTGATTGACCTCATGTCCAATTCGTCACCGGTGCAATGCGCCGGTGACTCACAATGGGCTTGTTCAACCTTATTTAGGTAACAATCGCTGTTCGAAATTTCTTTATATAGCATCCTCATTCGTTTATATCTGCAAAGATAGATACAATAAGCGGGAATAACTAAATTTGGATAATAAATATCGGAAAGTTCTATGGATAATTGGGATAAGTATTATAACTTGGATAAGTCGGTGTTAAAGGTAGTATTTTTTCGGATACATGCTTTTTTGAGATTGGTCGGCGCGATTATATTGCGTAACTTTGCGATATGATTAAGACGATTTTATTTGATATGGGCGGGGTGGTGTTTATTCAGGACACCGCAGAGGCTTTCCGCCGGTTTACAGAAATCGGCGTCGACGCAAATCAGTATATCGGAGATTACGGCCAGAAGGGCATCTTTTTGGAACTGGAAAAGGGCGACATCTCGTCCGAAGAGTTCCGGAATGCCGTCAGCCGGCTTGTCAACAAGGATTTGACATGGGATGAGGTGCAGCATTGCTGGCTGGGATTTCTGAAATCAGTTCCGGCCGAACGTCTGGAAAACTTATTGAAGTTGAGGGAGAAATACCGCATCTGTCTGGCGAGCAACACGAATCCGTTCATAATGGCATATACCCGCAGCGACAGGTTCAGCGGCGACGGCCATGGAATCGAGCATTATTTCGACAAACTGTATTGCAGTTATGAAATGGGCTGCTGCAAGCCCGACCCTGAGTTTTTCAAACGGATTCTTGATGCTGAGGGCGTTGCGCCCGAGGATGTTGTCTTTGTTGACGACAGCAAAAAGAATATCGCCGCGGCAGAGGATTGTGGCATTAAGGGCCTGTGGGTACCCCAGGACCGGGACTGGATGACCGCATTGGAGGATCTCTTGCAAGAGTCCCCGAGCGCATAAAAATAAAGGGATTAATAACGTTTAGCCGGACGAAATATTTATTCTGTTTCGCCCGGCTTATTGTCATATTACGGTCCGAAGGAGTCTGTGAACCATTTGCAGAAAGGTGATGTTGTTAATGTACATTTATTTACAAAAATGTAGAAGCAATGAGTAAAGAACAATCCGGCGGCAATCCGGCCACGACACTTTCGGGACGAAAAAAGATTGTTTCAACGGCTAAAGGCAGCCTGACGATGGCCGCCATGGCCATATTGATAACGACGTCTATTCTGAGCCTCCGCGGACTTCCGTCCGAGGCGAAGTATGGCGAGCAGTCAATATTCTACTACCTGTTCGCAGCCATCGTGTTCCTGCTGCCGTTCTCGCTGGTCTGCGCCGAACTGGCATCGACCTATACGCGCAGCGGCGGTCTCTACCGCTGGGTTTCCGAAGCGTTCGGACCGCGCTGGGGTTGGACAGCGATGTATCTGGAATGGCAGACCATCGTGATATGGTTTCCGACCGTGCTGATGTTCGGCGCGGCATCGCTGGCCTATATATTCTGGCCCGAGAGTTTTGACGCTTCCCTTGCCTCGAACAAATATTATACACTTGCGGTGGCGATGCTGATGTATTGGCTCGCGACGTTCAACGCTTTCCGGGGGCAGAAATCGGCTAATATCCTGAGTACGTACGGTGGTACGGTGGGAACAATCATTCCGGGCATAATCCTGATTGTCCTCGGTATTGTGTATGTATGCCTGGGGCGGGAGGACTATCTGGCTCACGTATCCTTCTTCCCCGACTTTTCAAATATGGGAACCATAGTCCTTGCCGCCTCAATCTTCCTATTCTATGCGGGCATGGAAATTCAGGCCGTTCATATCAACGACATGAGCAATCCGGCCAAGCAATTTCCGAAATCGGTGTTCTTCGCCATTCTGATTATCGTTGCTGTCTATGCACTCGGCACGCTGGTAATAAGCATGGTTGTTCCGAATGATAACATCGACCTGCTGCAATCACTACTTGTAGCCTACAAGGGCCTTTGGGCGTCGTTTAACCTCGATTGGATGGGTAACGTGATGGCGCTTCTGATTATGTTCGGCGTGGTCGGTCAGATCAGTGCGCTTGTAACCGGCCCGGCCACCGGTCTGATGGCTGTTGCACAATCTGGCTACCTGCCACGCGGACTTCAGAAAGTGAACATGAACGGAGTCAACAAACCGTTGCTCTGGGTCGAGGGTATATTCGTTTCTATTCTCTGCCTGGTGCTAATCGTGTTGCCGACTGTAGAATCGGCGTAT
>CAJJOO010000264.1 GCA_905193395.1 uncultured Porphyromonadaceae bacterium | reverse complement strand
CGCGGCCGGAGGACCGACCGCTATCCGGGCGAAGCAGATGGGAACCGCACCCGCGGAGCGGCCGCGTTCCGAGGCAGTCAGCGGGTGTGGAAGCGGCGCATTTCCCAGACCATCATCAGGACGGCGGCGGCGCAGGCCATGATATCGCTGATGGGGAAGGATAGCCAGACGCCTGTGACGCCCAGTCGGCCTGGCAGCCAGAGCATCAGGGGGATGAGGAAAAGGACCTGGCGGGTGAGGATGAGAAAGAGAGCCTTGCCGGGGGCGTCGACGCTCTGGAAGAAGGCGGTGGCCACAATGGGAATTCCGGCAAGCGGGAAGGCCCAGGTAGCGTTGCGCAGGCAGTGAACTGTGACGTCGATAAGGAAGTCGCTGGTGGTGAAGCAGGCGGCAATAAGTTGGGGGAAGCCGAGGCTGACGACGGTTCCGAGGGTGCAGATGATGGTTGCGGCTGTACAGGCGATGATTGTTACGCGGCGCAGGCGATGGGTGAGGCCGGCGCCGTAGTTATAGCCGACGATTGGCTGAAGGCCCATGTTGATGCCGAGCACCACGGTTACAATCAGCGAGGTGTAGGTGACGAAAATTCCTGCGGCTCCGATAGCCATGTCGCCGCCGTGGCCGACAAGTGCGCGGTTGATGATGGCGTTGATGAAGCAGGAGGCGAAGTTTACCACCGAGGGGGCGGCTCCGAGTGTGACTACGTTCTTCACAATCCCGGCGTTGAGGCGGAGGGTGCCGCGCGTGAATGAAAGAGTGACGTCGCGGCGAAAGAAGTGCTGCATCACGAAGACGGCCGAGACAAGCATGGCGATGTCGGTGGCGATAGCGGCGCCTTTCATTCCCCAGCCCATGTAGAGGACGAAGACAGCATCGAGGACCACATTGACCAGGGCTCCGATAATCATGGTGAACATGGCGCGTGTGGGATAGCCGGTGGCGCGCATGACATTGTTGAAACCGAAGGTTACGTTGGTGAGGAACAGTCCGGGGAGGACCCACATCATGTATGTGCGGGCATAGGGGAGGGTGACGTCACTGGCGCCGAAAAGCCTGAGAATGGGGTCCATGAAAACGGCGAAGCAGAGGATATAGGCCGCGGCATTTATGACGGTGAGTGTGGCGGCGTTTCCGAGGGTCCGGGCAGCCATGTCGGGCCGCTGACGGCCCATGAGGATGGAAATATAGGTCGAGGACCCCACGCCGACAATGACGCCGATGGCGGTGGTGATGTTCATCAACGGGAAGGTGAGGGTCATGCCCGAAATGGCCTCGGGGCCGACGACGCGTCCGATGAAGACGCGGTCGACAACATTGTACAGCGCCATGACCAGCATGCCCACGATTGCGGGCAG
Source organism: uncultured Porphyromonadaceae bacterium (assembly GCA_905193395.1). Classification (GTDB taxonomy): domain Bacteria; phylum Bacteroidota; class Bacteroidia; order Bacteroidales; family Muribaculaceae; genus CAG-873. Next base: position 1,721 of record CAJJOO010000264.1, on the reverse strand, counting down.
ACTGTATTCCCAAAGTAGCCTCCCGACGGGGCGGGTGGCAAGGAGGGTCATGCGGTTGTCAGAATCCGGTTGAGCCATTGCAAGAATATCGGAATAAAAACAGCGGCCGGCAGTCGCGAGGAACGCGATGGCCGGCCGTGTAGTTCGGTGAGAGGGAAAAGTTATTTACCTGCGGCGGCTTTTGCGCGTTCGTAATATTTGCGCACGTCCACCTGAGTGTTGGCGTCGTATTCGGGATAGTCGTCAATGATTTCTTTCAGGCAGTCGTATTCGTCCTCATAGTTCTTTTCGGCGCGGTAGATATTTGCCTTCTTGAAGAGAATCAGGGGCACGACGGCGGGGTTCTTGTCGGCGGCGTCGATAGCGTCGTCGTAGGCCTCGAGGGCGGCGGGATACTGCTTGAGGTTCACGTAGCAGTCACCTTTGAGGGTGTAGGCGCCGGCAGCGACGATGTTGTCGTCGATTTTGGCGTCATCGAGATACTCCAGGGCTCCCTGATAGTCGCCGGTTGCGTAGAGGCGCATGGCGACTTCGAGTTTGGCGCGGTTGCCGCTGCGGTGGCCCATGGTTGCGGCCTCCTTGTAGAGGACGAGGGCGACGGAATCGTTCTGTTCGGCATCGGCGCGGCCGATGGCCTCGTCGGCCTTGCGGGCGTTGTTCTGGCTGATGAAGAACCAGATGAGGATAGCGGCAATCACCACGAAGATGAAGACGGTGAGGCCAACGATGAGTTTGCTGTTGGCCTTGGCGCGGGAGATGATGTCCTGGGCCTGTTCGGCCTCTTTGGCCGGGTTATTCAGCGGAGTTGTTTCCATTGATATAGGTTGATTTTTATTACTTTTTCTTGTTTTAGGCACACTGCGTGCTGTTTCAAGTTGCAAAAATACTGCTAATTCTCGGGATAATAAAATTTTTTTCGGATTATTTTAAAATTCGGCCGATAAAGGCTAAATTTGCAGTCACTATGCTGGAACGAGATTGTTATAAAGACAGAAGGCGGGCGTTCCGCCCCGGACGTTCCGGCAAAAATCCTCAATCCACATGAAAGAAATCGACATCCACACACGAATCGAAGTCCTGAGCGACGACGAACTGACAGCCCCGCAGAAAGAACTGGTGAGCCTTGCCAGGGAGTATACGAGCCATGCGTACGCGCCATACAGCCATTTCCAGGTAGGCGCGGCAATCCGCCTGGACAACGGAGTGATAGCGACGGGCGCGAACCAGGAAAACGCGGCGTATCCGTCGGGGACGTGTGCCGAGCGTTCGGCCTGCTACTGGGCGGGAGCGAACTATCCCGGGGCGAAATTCCGTTCGATAGCCATCGCGTGCCGTGGCACGGACGGAGAACTGTGCGAGGTGCCGGGTTCGCCCTGCGGCGCGTGCCGGCAGGCCCTGCTGGAATATGAGAAACTGGCCGGCGAGGACGTCGAGGTGCTTCTTGCTGGCCGCGACGTGACCTACCGACTGCCATCGGTCAAGTCGCTGCTGCCGCTGGCCTTCGACAGTTTCTGAGAACGAAAAAACACCTAAACAATACATATACAAACCACAACACGAGCAATGAACTTTATCGAAGAACTCACGTGGCGCGGCATGATACACCAGATGATGCCGGGCACCGAAGAACAACTCAATAAGGAAATGACGACGGCCTACCTGGGCATCGACCCCACGGCCGACTCGCTGCACATCGGCCACCTTGTGGGCGTGATGATGCT
>CAJJOO010000263.1 GCA_905193395.1 uncultured Porphyromonadaceae bacterium | reverse complement strand
CATTTGCAGCGGAATATCAAAGGAATACTGCCAGGTCGTTCACACGGAAGAGACGGCAGTCGCGTATCTTGCGGCACTCTCCGGAGGAAAGGATTTCTATGGCTACTGCCTGAACAGTTCGGAGTGTGACCTTAGACGAACCAGGTCTATCTGGTCTGTTTCGCGGTCAAGCCATATAAGCAAAAAGTCACCCTCTATGTGACACTACATATAACCTGCATAATTGCCTGTAAGGATATGAGGATAGTATTCAGCCGGAATGGGAGTCTCCGATTGGAGCATATTGAGGATGAGCATTAACTTTTCTAATTTCTTGGGACTATTGCGGAAATGCTTGTAATCCTTTTTATATTGGGTGGTGGGATGCAGTTTTTTCATAATCCCATTGAGCGTTCCATCGCTTCGATGGAAGAAAGGTCAAGAGGTGTAGTATCACGTAGAGAACCGCTTTGAGCCTCTTTCATCGCGGCAAGCGTAACATCGTTAGGCTCGCAATATGCGGCATCAAGAAGTAATGTCTCAACGTAATTGTTGAGGCTGCGGTTTTGACGCTTGGCAAGTTGGCGCAGGCGCTCTATCAAGTCTACTGACAAGCGAAAACTTTGATTCTTTTTGGGAAGTGCTATATCCATATCGCAATGATTTATGCTGCATAAGTTACTATATTTGTATTACAATAACAAATACTTTTGCAAAAAAGTTATGGTGCAGAGGAGATGTCGGATTTGCAACCGTTCTTTTCCATAGCGCTTCAGGCGACATGCGCTATAGGCCGTAACTCAAATATTATTTAACCCATGTGAATTTCATTGTGGCCGTTTCGTCGTCGTAATTTTTGGCTTTGAGGCATTCGAGGATAGTAACAAAGGATTCGGGCAGGTAGATGTTTTTATGGCCTAAGGCGCGGGCGAAGAGGGGTGCTACTTCTTCGTCTCGATATCCTGCAATTCCACAGCCTATGCGAGTCACATAGAATTTGCAGTAGTGCATTATGTTGGCAATCTCGATGAATTGGTCTACATAGAGTTTCATTGTTTTCAGGCCTTCCATGGTCGGGATGGCATAGGATTGCCCTTGAAGGCCAACGCCTACGCCCTCTATGGCACCATATAGTTCGCGGGCGGTGCGGGCCGCACCGCCCATGTGCGCCCCTTGCAGGTTGCTGCCGAACACGAAAATGCTGCCTCTCGGCAACCTCTCGGGCACAACCTCCGGCGTAATATAGGGATGTAACGGATGATTAATTTGCATAGAATATTCCTTAGTTTATGACAAAGTTAAGCATTTTCAGAAGATTATCAAAGGGAGTCCATCAGTGCCGCAAGGTGTTTCACCACCTGCTCATGGGCCAGGTTGTTGAGTCTTATCCCATCGTGCTCGTCGAATGAATATTGTTCGGGTGATAGATAATCGATAACGGGCTTAAAGCAGGCGTCTCCGATATTCTGAATCCCATTTTCCTGCTTAACCGAAAAGATGCGAATGCTAAAAGCGTTTACCTTATTTTGGTCGCTCATGAATTCCACCGTTATCTTCAAGTCACCTTTCTTGAACTCCGCACACGAGTTTTCTCTCATATATCGGTCAATCGTCCATCCGTCGCCGAGTGGCAGCACTCCATCCTTGTACTCCCGGTACAGCAGATATGTCTGCAATGAAAAGTGGTCGGAATTTGTGCGAATCACAGTGGACTTTGACAAAACTATATTATAAGGAAGTTTGAGTCTGCAACATTTATCACGCATAAATCCGAGCACCTTAGCATTATATACGAAAGGATATCGCCAGTCGTCTGAATTTAAGACCGGATATTTGTCGTGAACATTGCTGAATATGGAAATCAAGTCTTTGAGACATTGGTCATAATCATCTGTCTCAGATTGAAGCAGATATTCAACGATGTCTTTTAATGCCTTCCTGTTGCTTGCTTTGATTATTTCATCCGTTTCCGTATCGTTGAAAAACCATTGCCAGTCGCCCTTTCCTTTCAAAAACGACCAGAGTTTACCTTCCCAACCTCCATAACCGACGGCCGGCTCTGAAAAGTACAACAATGCACGTCTAAACTTATCTTCGTATTTCGGACCGTCCTCATTTAAGACGGACGACAAGATATGGCAGATTTTTATAAATTTAGCGGGATTCTCAATCGCCTCTTCGGATGAAATGAGTATCGGAAGGCACAAAACAGAGCCCACGAAGAAAGGCATGTTCTCCAGGTTCCGCATGGCTGACGATAGTTCGCCGTTTCCGGACGTCAATATCTCGGACTTATATTTTTCTAAGCGGATGTACTTTTCCGTAAAGTAATTAAGCCGGAAATTATCCTGCTTCAAAAGAATGTCGATTTCAAATTTCATGCAATCATCAAACAACGATGATACGGACCGCAATGCCTTGCTGAAATTTTCGCTGCTGAACGAATTGTTCAATATCAGATTCCGGCATCTGTACAGCCAGTCGGGTAAGGAGGTTCGGGTTTGGTTATGGAAACAGGCAAATTTGCAAAGAGCATAACTGATCGCCAGTTTTTCCATCGACACGCGTTCCTGGCCGCTTTCGCTCATCATTATCTGGTAAAGGAGCGTCCGCGATTCTCCCGTTTCTTCGTCATGTGATTTGCCCCAAAAATAGATTTCGGAGTCAGAAATCTCCTTCATGGCCGGGTTTATGGCACATAATCCGTTCAGGACTTTTCTGTACCATAAAAAGAACTTCAAGGGACAAAGATTAATCTTATCAAGGATATAGAGCGGCAGAGCATAATTAGAGGCCTTGACAATCTTATTGAGAATCGCCTCAGTGACGCTTTGTCTGTCGGCTTCCGCAACATTGAGATTCAACAGAATGGCCAGTTCTTCAATATCGCAGTCAGGAGGTAAAATCTGATTCCGGTCCTCGAAATTCCAGTAAAGACATACCATATTGTAGAACAGCCTGAGTTGCATGTCGTCGATTTCATAAGAGCCTGTCACCCGATTGCTCCAGAAAAGATTTGTCCAGGCATTGTCCATCTCGTCTTTCCACTTTTGGGAAAACCTTTCCGAACAGCCATTGCGGCAGTCGGATTGACGGCTTCGGTCAGGCAGAAAAC
>CAJJOO010000262.1 GCA_905193395.1 uncultured Porphyromonadaceae bacterium | reverse complement strand
CTGCCTTTTGCCGCCAATTTTTTTCGCTGTTCCACACCGAAACGATGCTGTTCATCTGTGATGACCAGCGCGAGATTCCGGAATTCCACCGCATCCTGAATGACAGCATGGGTGCCGATGAGCACGTCCACCTCCCCGGCAGCGAAGTGTTCCACGATAGCGGCCCGCTCGGCGGCAGCCGTGGAGCCCGTGAGCAGGGCGACGCGCACCCCGACGCCTTCCAAACGCTCGCCCAGGCCCTCCATGTGCTGGCGGGCGAGCACTTCCGTGGGCGCGAGGAGCATGGCCTGTCCCTCGGAATCGGCGGCAGCGGCCAGGGCGTGGCCAGCCACGACGGTCTTGCCGGTGGCGACGGCCGCGCCGATGGCCGACCCCATGCCCATGCCCATGATGGCCCATGTGGCACAGTCGATGCGGTGGCGGGGCAGCGACATATCGACGGTGTCGCGGGTATCGTCAAGGGTGTTGGCGCCTTCGTTCACGAGGATTATGTCGGGATTGCCTTCAAGGATAGGTTTGATGGCGCCGAGGGCGGTCCAGTGTGTCATCGGCATGGCGGTGGCGGCGGCTTCGAGGCGCTGGGCGAACTTGGCGTTCTTTACCTTTGTCTCGGCCTGCAGCGAGGGTACCCAGGCCGGATCCATCGACATCTTATATTTGGGCAGAGCGGCAATCATGGCGTCGAGAGTGCTCTTGAGGTCGCCGATTACGGGGGCGGCGATGGGCACGTTGCAGTCGATTTCGCCCGGTTCGATGTCGAGTTGGACGAATTTCACCGACTTGCTCCACTTGCCGTGGCCGCGCGACAGCAGCCAGTTGAGACGCGCGCCGACCAGAACAACCACGTCTGCCTGTTCCATGATTGTGGAGCGGCACGAAAGGGCGCTCAGTGGAGCGTTGTCGGGCAGGAAGCCCTTGGCCATCGACATGGCGAAATAGGGAATGCCGGTCTTGTCAACGAGTTCTTTCATTTCGTTTTCGACGCGGGCATAAGCGGCGCCCTTGCCGATTACGAAAGCCGGACGTTTGGCCGAGGCGATGAGCGCCATGGCGCGGTCGACGGCGGTCGGGGCCGGCGGCATTGCGGGACACAGGTCTACGGGTTCGTAGAACAGGGCCTCGGCCTTGTCGCGGTCTATGATCTGCCCCAGGCAGGGGGTCGTGACGTCGAGATATACACCGCCGGGACGGCCCGAGATGGCGGCGCGATAAGCGCGTACAACCGCGGTGGGGATGTCCTCGATGTTGTTTACGCGGAAAGCGGCCTTTACCAGTGGTTTGGCGATGGCCAGTTGGTCGAGGCCTTCGTATGTGCCCTGCATCAGGTCTATGGGTTCACGCTGGCTGCTGCCTGAAATCTGAATCATGGGATAGCAGTTGACGGTGGCGTTGGTCGTTGCCGTCAGTCCGTTCAGGAAGCCGAGAGACGAGACCGTGAGCAGTACGCCGGGTTTGCCGGTCAGGTAGCCGTGGGTCTGCGCGGCCATGCCGGCCTGCTGTTCGTGACGGAAGCCGACGAAGCGTATACCTTGTTCCTGACACAGGTATGCCAGGTCGGTAACGGGGATGCCCACAAGCCCGTACATATCCTTGATGCCTACCATCCCCAGCGAGCGTGCCAGAACCCACATGCCGGTCACCTGGTTTGGATAGGAAGGAGTGGCGGCGGGGGCGGTTTGAGGTGTTGTTGCCATAATTATATGTCTTTGTTTTTTACGGTTGAATATTAGGTTCGGATAGCGGGGATATGCGGCCGTGGATGCCGCATATCCCCCTACGATGCCGGTTTGTTATTTTGCAGCGGGTTTAGGCAGCGGTGCGGTGGTGCCGTTGGCCTTGAAGGCAGCCTGCTGTTCGGGTGTGAAGCCCAGCGAGGTCAGGACCTCCTCGGTATTGCCGCCAAGGGTAGGGCAAGGACCGTAGGTGGGCTGATACGAACTCATGGTGAAGGGGACGCCGACGGTGACGAATTCGCCGATCTTGCCGCCCTGGTTGATTTTTACCAGTGTGTTGCCGTCGTAGAGGCTTTGGTCCGTCATGATTTCCTTGGTGTTCAGCACGGGAGCCACGGGAACGCCAGCCTTGGAAAGTTGTTCGGTAACTTCAAATTTGTCCTTGTTGATGCAGAATTCCTGGATGCGTGCCCATACCTGCTGTTTGTGCTTGTCGCGGGCGTCGGCGGTGTTGAAATCGGGATTGGTCAGCCAGTCTTCGAAACCGAGGGCCTGACAAGCCTTCTCGAAGTCCTTGGCGCCGCGCTGCAGGATTACGTAAACATAGTCGTTGGGGTCGGTTGCCCAGTTCTTGCACTTGTAGGTCCAGCCCAGCACGCCGCTGCCTTCCTGATTGCCCGAGCGGGGAACATAGTCGGGGAACTTGGTGTTGGGATACTGCGGGAACTGTGTGAGGTAACCGATTTTGTCCAGTGTGAGTTGGTCGCGGGTCTTGATGCGGCAGAGGTTCAGACATGCATTGTGCATCGACTGGTATACGTAAGAGCCTTCGCCGGTCTTTTCACGCTGCATCAGGGCTGCGAGCAGACCGATCAGCATGTGCATACCGGTGTTTGAGTCGCCAAGGGCGGCGCCGCTCTGTGTCGGTATGTTGTATTCGCCTTCATACCAGCCTGTGGTCGAGGCAGCACCGGCTGTCACCTGTGCCACAGGTTCGTAGGCCTTGAGGTCGGCGAAACGCGACGATACGGGGAAACCCTTGATTGTGCCGTAGATACAGCGGGGATTGAGTTTGTGGACCACTTCCCAACTGAAGCCAAGTTTGTCCATGGCTCCGGGGTGGAGGTTCTCGATGAAGATGTCGGCGCCCTGGATGAGTTTGGTAAGAATCTCGCGGCCGTCGGCGGTGGCGGCGTCCAGTGCCAGTGATTTCTTGTCGGAATTCAGTTGCAGGAAGTAGTAACTGGGTTCGCCCTCCATGAACTGGAGTTCATTACGGGTTGCGTCGCCGGTTCCGGGACGTTCGATTTTGATGACCTCGGCTCCCAGCCAGGCCAGCATTTGTGTACACGAGGGGCCTGACTGCACATTGGTGAAGTCGACCACTTTAATACCCTGAAGAGGTGCTACATTCATAGTCTGATACGTTTTTGTGGATAAATGTATGTTTTATATAGTAT
>CAJJOO010000261.1 GCA_905193395.1 uncultured Porphyromonadaceae bacterium | reverse complement strand
CATAACGGCGACGGCCTTCGGCGTAGAGTGTATCGAAGGCCAGCGACGATTTGCCGGAGCCGGAAAGGCCGGTGATGACGATGAATTTGCCGCGCGGCAGGGTGACGTCGACGTTGCGAAGATTGTTGACACTCGCACCTTTGACAATTATGTTCTTTTCTACCATATCATACAAAGTTAAGAAAAAAATCGCAGTTACGCGCACAGTAGGATGCGGCGCGTTACATAAAAAAAGTTAAGCGCCGGGTTCCGGAAATGGAGGACTTGTTCCCGGCCTGTTTGGCGGCATAGGTTGCGCGTTAGGCCGATTTTTGTTAACTTTGTCACACAAAACCATAAAACAACCTGATAATAACCGATATCATGAAAAAAATCGCTTTAATGCTTGCGGCTGTGCTGGGTGCCATGGCGCCCGTTCAGTCGGCCGCACAGCGAATTGCCGTGCTGAGTGACGTCCATATCACCCCCGGCAATGCCTCCGAACCGTGGCTGAAAAAGGCCGTGGAGGAAATCAATGCCGGCGACTATGACCTGGTGGTGATGGCCGGCGACCTTACCAACGAAGGCTCTGACGAACAACTGGCCAACGTCAAGTCGATTCTCGACGGAATCACACACCCGCTGTATGTGCTGCCCGGCAACCACGAGACAACCTGGAGCCAGAGCGCTACAAAGACATTCTTCGACCTCTGGGGCAACGACCGCTTCGTGACCGTGGTGGATTCTCTGGTGGTGGTAGGCATCGGCTGCGGACCCTATATGAAGATGGGCGACGGGCATATCAAGCAGGAGGACCTGCACTGGCTCCGCGCCACCCTCGACAGCCTGGTGACGCCCGGACGCCGCGTGCTCTCGTTCAACCACTATCCGCTGAAAGACGACCTTGACAACTGTCCCGAATACGTCAACCTGCTGTCGGAATATCCCGTCGTGGCCCATATCAACGGCCACTACCACCGCTGGATTCCCTATACCGGCGGCACGATTCCCGGCGGCATGGTGCGCGCCCTCGATATGCGCGACGGCACCTACGGTTATTCAATCGTGGAGGTCGACCCGCAGTGGGTACACGTCTACAACAAGAACGTGGGCGGCGACCCCGAGCCTAAATATGCCATGGCAATCAACACACGCCATAAGCCCATGGAGGTGAAACGCGCCGAATGGACCTCGCCCGAGGGCTACGACGTGACCTGCGTGTGGACCGACAGCGCCTCGGTGTTCACACGCGTCGGAATCGACGAGAACAATATCTATTTCGGTAACTCGCTGGGCCAGGCACGCGCGGTCAGCAAGGCCGACGGCTCCCTGCGCTGGAGCATCCCCACGGGGGCGTCGCTGTTCTCTCGTCCCGTGCCCCTGCGCAAAGGCCGCGTGGCCATTCCGACTGCAACGGGCATCGAGATTGTCGACGGCATGACGGGCCGCCTGTACAAGACATATCCCTCGTCGGCCGGACCGTACGTGGCCGACGGCACAGTTGAAGGCGATGCCTGGATTCAGGGCGGCTACTGCCGCATCGAGCGCCGCAACCCCGCCACGGGAAAGGCCGTGTGGACCTACGACTCGATTTTCAACTATTGCCAGGCCGCCCCGGCGATTGATGGCAACGACCTGGTTTTCGGAGCCTGGGATACTAACCTGCGCTGTCTGGACCTGCGTACGGGCCGTCTGCGCTGGGTGTGGAACAACGGCAAGGCCGCCAATATGCTCGGCCCCGGCAATGTGGTGCCCGTGGTGACGGACAGCCGCGTATACGTGGTGGCTCCCGACCGCTACATGACAGCCCTCGACCGCAACACCGGCCGGCAACTGTGGCGCGACAACAGCCACAAATATCGCGAATCCATGGGCCACAGCGAGGACAACACGCGCATTTATTCCAAGACGATGGACGGCACCCTGGTGGCCATCGACGCCACTGTGCCCGAATTCCGCGAACTCTGGGAAGTGGACCTCGGCCTGGGCTATGAGCATGCACCGTGCATCATCGTCGAGCGCGACGGCGTGGTATATGCCGGTTCGCGCCGCGGAATCGTGACGGCCGTCGACCCCACCGCTCAGAAGGTGCTGTGGAGCCTGCCGCTGGGCGTTAGCGAAATCAATGGCATTGACGTCGATCCCACCAACGGCGATATATATGTGTCGATGATTGAAGGCACCATCTACCGCATCCACCGCCGCTGAGACGGAAAATCAGCATAAATCAATCCCGCGACCTTCGGCCCCTTCGGGCACCGGTCGCGGGATTTTCATATCTTGCCTCTCTGCGTGCGGAGGTCAGAGCCTCTGACTGTGCAGTCTGGCGTTTATGGTCTGCGGATGTTTAGAACAGATAGGTTACGCGGACTGTCCAGGCGCGGTTGCGTGCCGAATAGTCGTCGAGTAGTTTGGTTTTCAGAGCGTAGGTCATGCCCCAGGTGTAAGTTGCGGAAACCTGCCACCGCCGGAATAGTTCGACGCCTGCGCCGGCCGTGAGGCCCAGTTCGCCGCCGGCGCATTTGAAGGCCGAGGCGTTGCTGTGGCCGGCGAGGATGGTGAAATCGGGGCCGCCGAAAATGAAGGGCGCCAGTTTTTCCTCGAATCCGTTCATGCGGGTCCATTTGAAACGCAGATGGACGGGAATGTGGATATAGTGGAGCATCACATTCTCGTTGCCGTAGCCGAGCGAGGACCAGACGGTTTTCTGGCCGAGGTTGATTTTCGCTCCCATTTTCTCGTAGAGCAGTCCCAGGTCGATACCGAAACCGATGCCGGGGAACATCATCTCGCCGGTTACACCGGCCGTGTAGCCCACGGTCTGGGAAACGTCGACGAGATCGTATTTGAAGCGAAGGTCGGTATAGTTTACCCCGGCGGTGAAACCGCGGCGGAACTGTGCCGAAGCCGGAACTGTCGAAACGGCCGCGAGGGCAAGGAGAGCAATGATGAATTTTTTCATTTTCTGCGTTTGATGATGGATACAGGGCACAAAGGTAGGTATTTTTCGGTCCAAAGCGGCCTGCACGTGTGTTAAAAAGTGCCAAACGGCATAATCAGGCTCCGAAGTTGTCGTAGTGGATGTTTTCGGGTTCTACGCCGAGGCTGTCGAGCATCTTGTTGACGGCGGCGCTCATCGGGCCGGGGCCGCACATGTAGTAT
>CAJJOO010000260.1 GCA_905193395.1 uncultured Porphyromonadaceae bacterium | reverse complement strand
AGTTTATAAAGTTAAAGGAGTTTATGAAGGAGTTTATAAAGTTAAAGGAGTTTATGAAGGAGTTTATAAAGTTAAAGGAGTTTATGAAGGAGTTTATAAAGTTAAAGGAGTTTATAAAGTTAAGAGAATGCCGAGGACGTTGGTGCGACGATACTATTATCTTAACTTTCTTAACTTTTTTAACCTTCTTAGCTTTCTAAACTTTTTAAACTTATTCAACTGACAAAGGATGGCGATAGAACGTATACGAGGCATAGTGATAGATGTGGTGAGGCACACCGACCGGCACAATGTGGTGACGCTGTACACTCGCGAGCGCGGGCGTATGTCCTTTCTCATGCCGGCCGGGAGCGGACGCAACGCCCGGATCCGCAATGCCCGGATGCAGCCGCTGTCGGTGATAGAGGCGGATATTAATTTCAAAGGGAACAAAAACCTGCAGACGCTGGGCAAAATGTCGCTGGTGGTGCCGTGGCGCGACCTTTACTTCAATCCGGCCAAAAGCGCCATCGTGATGTTTATGGCGGAATTCCTCAACTGCTTTCTGCGGCAGTCGGAGGCCGATGCGCCTCTTTGGGATTACATATATGCCACGCTGGGCAGTCTCGATGCCGAACGCGGATCGGTGGCCAACCGGCATATCGCTTTCCTGATCGGATTGCTGCCGTTTGCCGGAATCCAGCCCAATCTGGATTGCCGGGGCAGGTATTTCGATATGCGCGAGGGCGCAGTGACGGACAATATACCGCTGCATCGGGACGTGGTGACCGGCGAGCAGCTGAGGCGCCTCGGACTGTTGTCGCGCATCACGGCAGCCAACTGCGGGCATTTCAGATTCACAAAATCGCAACGGAGGGACACGCTGTCGGGAATAATACATTACTATTCGGTGCACTATCCCGGGCTGGGCGACCTGAAGTCGCCGGCCATCCTTGCCGAGACCTTCGGATGAGGGGTCCGGATAGAAATTTATTACGTAAATGTTGCATGTTTCCCACGTCGCTGCAAAGCCAAAGTATGTAAAATCATAAAGTGCAATAGATTGTGTTAAATAACGTTAAAACTGCACTTTGATTTGGAAACCATTTTAGTATTACGCAAAAAAGTATTATTTTTGCAATGTGTTTTTCATAGTATTAAATTAAGATTAAGGTTTCCGTCAACCTCTTTGTGAAAAGGGGTTGACTTTTTATTTTGTGCAAAATAAGCCACGTTATTGATGAAAATCAGAGATTTGGTATGATTAAGCGGTTTTTGGACCAATGTCGGGCAAAATAATGACGAGGCTGTTGTATATTTATGTGTAAATCTGAACACATACATTTGATGAATAAAATAAACAAATAAAATACACGAGAATATATTAATAATAATTTGCATATTATTGAACATCATTACACATTTCATGGGGACCGAGGCTACCGACGAGTGTGGCAACCGCTTTGACGACGGCCATCATGTGGAATGGATACTGGCCTCAAAGCGACGCCCGGTGCATCATCGACGGTACAGCATAGAACAGTTCCGGAACTTCCGAGAAAAAAACAGGGACGAGGTCATAAAATTCGTGGATGCAATATAAGATTCCCCGACACGTATATAATATGATGTCAAGACAACCATTCACATTGCTGATACACATTGCCCTGGCCATAATCGTAGCCGGGGCAGTCGTGACTCACTACACAGGCATTCAGGGAAAGATCGTGCTTTGGGAAGGAGAGGCCCCGGTTCGGACATTCATCAAGACCTCGGGTCCCGGAGACGGAACGTTGCCATTTGGCGTTTCGCTGGTCAAGGCGGAAACTGACTATTATCCCGGCACAGTCGTTCCGATGAATTATCGTAGCGTGCTTCTCATCGACGGGCATGAGGTAAATGTGTCGATGAACCATGTGGGTGAATATGATGGCTGGCGTTTCTTTCAGTCGGGCATAAGTCCGTACGGCTCCACACTTGCCATAAGCCGCGATGTCTGGGGCACGGGGATAACGTATACGGGCTATGCGCTGTTGGGCATAGGCATGATCGGGTTCTTTTTCCAGCGTCGCACGGCCTGGCGCGCACTTCTGAAGAACAGGAAGGTGGCCTCGCTGATATGCCTGGCCATGATTCCGGCATTAAGCAATGCCGCCGAACCAATTGCCGAGCCGCGGACTCCGGCAGAAAGTGCCGTCATACAGGCGGATATGTCGGCCGATGCAAAAATCAAGGCGGAGCATCTGTACAATGACTGGAGCCGGCCCTTGCCGGCGGCGATTCTCGCTCTTGCATTGAGTGCTTTCTATCTGTTTGCAGGCATCACTACCCGCAAAACGGGTATCAGGAACCGTATCATAGCCGGAACGTTGACATGGCTCCTCATTACATACATAGGAGTGATTATATCGGTGCTGTGGTGGATCAGCGGGCACGTGCCCCTTTCCAACGGGCCGGAGATGATGCTGTTCATGGCCTTGGCCGCACTATGCGCCGCTAAGTGTCTTGAATCGGACATACTGCGCGGAGCATTGCTGTGCGTTAGTGCCATGACATTGTTTGTGGCCGTGATGGGAGGCCGGACCCCTCAGGCCGGGGTGCTGATGCCGGTGCTGAACAGTCCGTTGCTGTCGCTGCATGTGGCCATAGTCATGGTCTCGTATGTGCTGTTCCTGCTGATGGCGGTGCTGTCGGCCGTGGCGCTGTGCAGCCGTAACACGGAGCGTGAGGCCGCATTGTCGCGCATGAATCGCCTCATACTCGTGCCGGCCGTGTTCCTGCTCGGAGCCGGAATGTTCATCGGCGCCGTATGGGCCAACCAGTCGTGGGGACGTTACTGGGGCTGGGATCCGAAAGAGACCTGCGCGCTGGTGATGTTCCTGATCTATTCCGTTCCCATGCACTGGGCTTCCCGGCCTCTGCGATGCTTCCGTAGGCCGCGTGTGCTGCACCGGTATCTGCTGCTGGCCGTCCTGTCGGTGCTGTTCACCTACTTCGGCGCCAACTACCTGCTGCCGGGACTGCACTCGTACGCGTAGAAACTAATTGTGGTATTCCGGATGGAATAAATATCCCTGTGACTTACGGGGACTTAAAAAACAAAACCCGCGGCCACGGAGGAGGGCACTGAAAAAGCCCTTCAATAAGACATCGGTCTGAATTAATCGGCACA
>CAJJOO010000259.1 GCA_905193395.1 uncultured Porphyromonadaceae bacterium | reverse complement strand
CGGAGGCGTTCAGGCCGTAGGTCCGGTGCTCCAAGGCCTCGCCGCTCCGGTCAACGACCTTTCGCGCGGTTGCTTCCCCGAAGACATATACAAGACCATCATCCTGACCTGCTGTCAGGCAATCGGCGCTAAATCAAAATAATCATCACATCATGAAAATTCTTGTACTAAACTCCGGCAGCAGTTCGGTCAAATACAAACTGATTGACACGGATGGGAATATCACACTGGCCGAAGGCGGCGTAGAAAAAATCGGCCTGCCGGACGGCTTCCTGAAATTCAAACGTCCCGACGGCTCGAAAGGTATCATCGAACTGGGCCTGGCCGACCACAAGGGCGCCATCAAGGCTATCCTGAACCTTCTCACCGACCCCGCCGAAGGCTGCATCAAGTCCTTCGAGGAAATCGACGCCGTCGGCCACCGCGTGGTGCATGGTGCCGAAAAGTTCACCAAGAGTGTCCTTATCACCGAGGATGTCAAGGAGAAGATTCGCGAATGCTACGATCTGGCTCCCCTCCACAACCCCGCAAACATGACCGGTATCGAGGCCATTACCGCCCTGATGCCCGATGTTCCCCAGGTGGCCGTGTTCGACACCGCATTCCATCAGACAATGCCCGCCAAGTCCTATATGTACGCCCTTCCTTACAAGTACTACAAGGAGGACGGCGTGCGCCGCTACGGCTTCCACGGCACCAGCCACCGCTATGTGTCGCAGCACGTCTGCGAATTCCTCGGCGTCGACATCACCAAACAGCGCATCATCACCTGCCACGTGGGCAACGGAGGCTCCATTACTGCCGTTTACCATGGAAAGAGCATCGATACTTCGATGGGCCTCACTCCCACCGAAGGCCTCATGATGGGTACACGAGTGGGCGACGTCGATCCCGGTGTCCTCACTTTCCTCATGCTCAAGCACAATCTCACGGCCCAGGATCTGCAGAAAATAATCAACAAGGAGAGCGGCATGGCCGGCGTAACCGAGATTTCCAGTGACATGCGCGAAATCGAGGCCGCTGTCAACGCTGGCAATGAACGCGCCAAACTCGGCCTTGACATGTACATGCAGCGTATCACCAAATATATCGGCGCCTACGCGGCCGAAATGGGCGGTGTCGATATCATCGTCTTTACAGGTGGTGTCGGCGAAAACCAGACCGGTCTCCGTGCCGACGTCTGCGCTCCGCTGGCCTTCATGGGCGTCGAAATCGACAAAGAGGCCAACAAGGTACGCGGCGAAGATGCCGTAATCTCCACGCCCGAGTCGAAAGTCAAGGTATGCGTGATTCCCACCGACGAGGAACTGATGATTGCCCTAGACACCCAGGCAATCGTTGGCAAATAATCGCCATTAAACCATAATTCAAGGCCGCGACAATCAATGCCGCGGCCTTTGTTTGTTATGTCACAGGGAGGGGTCATAGACGTACGCCGAGGCCTATCATCAGGTTCTGCGGATCCTTGAACTCGCCCAAGCGGTAACCTATATTCAGATAAAGACGGTCGGTGATGAAGGCTTTCAGCGTCAGCGACTGGTAGAAGCGCTTGTTGCCTTTTGGATTGACAAAGTCGAGGCCAAGACCGGCGTTGACGCTGAAAATCGGTACCGTCAGTTCCGCATGGGCGGATATTCCAGCGCTGACCTGCTTGCCGAAGGGCGGACGATAGAATTTCAGACTTTCATCGCTGCTTCCATCCACCCAATATGGCGCCAGTCCGGCGCTTTCGTCCCATTGCAGGTCGAGCGCTGCGCCGGCAGCAAACCAGTGGCCGAAACGATACATGGGCGCGAACTGCACACCAGCGACTGCAAACTTGCCAGGGCAGATTTCTATTTCCGCCGGGTCACCGACCTCAACGGCGCGCTTGCGTTTCCCTCCGAATACTGTGATATCATAGAACCAACGCCGCACTGCCCCATCTGCCGTGGCATCTACCGCGGAAGGACGTTCACGCCTTGCGCCCAGTTTATAACTGACTCCGGCCGAAATGCCGAAGGCATTCACACCTGAATTCGGCCACGATGTGTTACCGTTGGAGAAGTGGCGCGCCTCAACCCCGAACGCCAGTTCCACTCCGTCCGAAACTTCATAATGCAACTTCATTGCCACCCCCATATGGGCCGTTACCCTGGTGCTGACAACGCCGGGGGCAAGGTCGTCGTCATAGCGCACCTCCTTCCACCCGCACGTTGCACCGAACTGCCATTCATAGCCCAGCCATAGGCTCTGCGAGAAGCGAGCGAAGGGTGCCCCCTGATAGATGTATGCTGAAATCGGTGTGCCGAGCAGACGTCTTGCGAAAAACGAATTGACTTCAAGAGCCACGCCCTGATAGATACCGGGATAATTCCGCGCCACGACACTGCCGTCGGCAAAACAGAAGCCGGCTCGCAGTCCGACAGAGAAGGCTTGATTCACCTCCTTTTCCAAAGGATTATCGCCACGCAGATAGGCGCAGGTTCCCGGTACCAGCCAGCCTGACGCTCCTGCGCCCACATTCCAGTCAAGGTCATACTTGTGCAGCGATACCAGCGACTGCGCCCCGGCCACACAAACCACACACAGAATCGCGCATGACACAACCAACCGACGGTATTTATATAATATATTGTGAAAAGACTCCATAGTTTCCTACAAACACATACAAAGTTACAAATTTCCCGGATGATAAGAAACAAAAAAGCGCATAGCACGATGCTTCGCAAGGATAGCGGCCGCTCTCCGGCCGCGGTCATATCAACGGCCGAGCCAATGGTTTTGATTGCGATTCTGCGGGCGAGGAACGACTGCGCTGCGTGCGCCATGGATGTGGGCGTGGCAGGCCACGCCCCTACCTTTGACGGTGGACAGACTTCACGCCATAGCAGCAGGCCGCGGACTTTGCCCGTGGGTATATAAAAAGAACTGTCCCGGGGCCGCGTGGGCCTCGGGACAGTCTCGTTGAAGGGGCGGTTACCTACTCTCCCACTTTCGCAGTACCATCGGCGTGGTGAGGTTTAACTTCTCTGTTCGGAATGGGAAGAGGTGGAGCCCTCACGCTATTGCCACCTTAGTTCGTTGCAGTGCCGGTCTCGCGCTTTTGCTTTGCCTTTCGCTGTGCTTTCGCTTCGCGTGCAGGTTTCGTTTGTCGCCTGCGCCGCTGCGCTGTCACCGG
>CAJJOO010000258.1 GCA_905193395.1 uncultured Porphyromonadaceae bacterium | reverse complement strand
CGAGCCTTGAACAGTGCCGCCGAGCGGCGTCCGGGCGGTGTGACGGGATTCAGAGGCTGCGACTCTAGGACCGGAACGGGAGCCGTGGCGCGCAGGTTCGCGGCCATGGCGGCGCCCGTGGCCACGAGCATGAAGCGGCGCCGGTTGATGGGCCGCGGCGAGGCGGCGTCGACGGCGCTGCCGCCGGCGGCCGAGGTTGTCGCGGAGGTGCCGGGTGCCAGTGGCTGCATCAGGGGCATGCGCAGGTCCTTGCGGCCGCGGCGCAGGGTGAGGGCGTCGGAAGGGCATGCCGCCACGCAGTCTAGGCACATCACGCAGCGCGAGAGGTCGACGGTGTGGTCGGCGGGATTGATGCACGAAGCCTTGCAGCGCTCCACACAGCGGTTGCAGCCCAGGCATTTATCGGTGTCTATCTCGGGATGAATCAGGGCGTAGCGGCTCACCATGCCCAGCAAGGTTCCGACGGGGCAGAGGGTGTTGCACAGCAGTCGTCCGCGCAGCCAGGCGAGGACGGCCACGACGGCCAGTGTGACCAGTGCGGCGACGACGCCCGACAGCGCCACGGCGGTACCGCGCAGCAGCGGCGCCCCCAGATAGGCGGCAATGCGGGTCCATGCGGCGGCGGGGTCGAATATGCCGACAGCGGCCGAAAGGCCAAGTACGCCGGCCGTTATAACGAATGTCAGCACGGCTATTCTCACCGACGAGGGCGGACGGTAGAAGTAGCCGCGGCGACGGCGGGGTGAAAAACGGGCGCAGATGTCGGACAGCGTGCCGATTGGGCACACCGTCGAGCAGTAGACCCTGCCGGCCAGGGCGGTGACAGCCAACCACAGGGCCAGCCAACCGACGCTGCATGCCAGGATGGCGGGCACAATCTGCCAGCGGGACAGAAAGGTGGAGCAGCCGGCAATGACGGCGGTCGCGCCGGCGGCGGCAACCGCCAGCGACACAGCCACGCGAGCGCGGCGCAGACGTCCGTATGCCCGCCGGGAGACTTTCACAGGCGCGGAGTGAAAACGAGTTCCACCGCCACGGCTCGGGTGCCGTCGGCAGCGATTATTTCGGTGGTGAGGCCGGCGGAATCGCGGCGCGATGGACCCGTGAGCAGAGTCATGGTGTCGCCGTAGTGACATTCGTGGTCGAACGAGGCCTCGAGGCGGCAGATGCTGTTGGCGTCGTGGAATTCCAGCGAGTGGCAGTCGATGGCGGCGGCCAGATAGCGCAGGGTGTTGACGTGGCGGTTGAAGTCGAGGTCGCTGTAAGCCCAGGTGCGCGTCTGTTGCTGACATTCGGCGCCGGGGGCGATTGAGGGCTGGCGGCAACGGTCAACGGGACATGAGCGGCCTCCCAGAGGGAGACTTTCCGGGTCGATGGCGGCCAGGTCGGCCATGGTGCGGGTTTCGGTGTCGATGGCCACCCACACCGAACGGATGCGCGCGCAGACTCGGCCCTCGGCGTCTGTCATCTCGAAACAGCGGTCGCTGAAACGGCGGTTGATTGAGTCGATCCACGTGGTCATGGAATATGTGGAGTTGATTCCGGGATAGTGGTCGACCTCAATGGTGAGGCGTGCCAGCACCCATCCCATGTGGTGCTTCACGAGTCTGGCATATCCGATTCCCAGTGCGTTGGCGTGGAGAGTGGCTACCTCGATGGCGCGCGCTGCCATGAGGGTAACGGGCATCAGTCCGGCGGCGTCGGTCTCTCCTGCGGCCAGGAACCAGGTGCGAGTCAGCGACCTGGGAAGTTCATTTGCTGAGGTCATGATGCGTGGATGGCGTGTCAGAAGTTCTCGAGAATCATAATCAGGCGCGGGCCGAAGGTCATCTCGTCGGCGATGGTCACGGGATTGCCGGTGAGCATGTCGGTCCATGTCGAGCCGATTGGCAGTGTTTCGGCCGAGCGTTGCATGTGGGCGGTGACCGGAGTGTCGTTGCCGTTCATCAGTACCACCACTTCGCGGCCGTCGTCGAGACGGCGCGAATATGTGTAGACGCCTTCGCGTGGCATGAAGTGCTTGAGGCGGCCGCGTGCAATCACGTCATTGGCCTTTGTGCGGCGCCATTGCAGCAGGGTGCGCATGAAATCGTGTGCCTCGTTCTGCAGCGGGGTGCGTCCGGCGGCGGTGAAATTGTCGGTGGTGTCGCCGGGGAATCCGCCGGGCACGTCGCGGCGCACGTATCCGTCGCTGCCTTCCTTCGAACCGTTCATCAGCAGTTCGGTGCCGTAGTACAGTTGCGGGATGCCGCGGGTGGTGAGCAGCCATGTCAGGGCCTGCTTCCAGGGACCCAGGTCGGCCGAGGTCTGCGGTTCTGTCAGCAGCCAGCGGTCAGTATCGTGGTTGTCTAGGAAAGTCAGGATATGTTGCGGGTCGGGATAGAGATAGTCCAGGGCCAGGTGGTCATAGACCTTGTTGAGGCCGTTCCAGGGGTCCGTCTCCTTGTTGAAGGCCTCGCGCCCGTTGATGATGTAATGGAAATCCATCACCGTGGGCAGATGCGTCTCCTGCGGGTTGATTTTGCTCCCCGCCTGCCAGAACGCGCCTCCGGCCTCGTTGCCGTACCAGCATTCGCCCACGATATTGAAGTTGGGATACTCGCGGAGCACGTCGCGCGCCCAGTCGCTCATCCCCTTCATGTCGGCATAAGGATAGGTGTCCATGCGGATGCCGTCGATCTTCGATGATTCTACCCACCATATGGAATTCTGCGTCAGATATTTCATCAGGTGCGGGTTGCGCTGGTTGAGGTCGGGCATCGAGGGTACGAACCAGCCGTTGACCGTGCGGTCCTTGTCGTAATCCGACACGTAGGGGTCATGCACCGTGGTGAGGCGGTAGTTGGTCATAACGTCGCGGTCGGGATGATTGAGCCAGTCTTTCGAAGGCATGTCCTTCACCCAGGGATGGTTGGAGCCGGAATGGTTGAAAATCATGTCCATCACCACCTTCATCCCCCTCCTGTGGGCCTCGGCGATCAGCCCGCGCCATTCGTCGTTGCTTCCGAAGCGGGGGTCGATGCGGTAATAATCGGTGGTGGCGTATCCGTGGTAGCTGCCGCCGGGCATGTCGTTCTCGAGCACTGGGCATACCCATATGGCCGTCACGCCGAGCGAGTCGAGATAGTCAAGATGGTTGCGGATTCCCCTCATGTCGCCGCCGTGGCG
>CAJJOO010000257.1 GCA_905193395.1 uncultured Porphyromonadaceae bacterium | reverse complement strand
ATTCCGACGACGACATCCGCCGCATGCTTCAGGCATGCGGGGTGTCGTCGCTCGAAGATTTATATGCCGACGTTCCGCAGCAACTGCGGCTTTCGGGCGGCTATAAATTGCCCGGGGCGATGAGCGAACCCGAAGTGCGCGATTATTTCCGCGCCATCGGAGCCGAAAACCGTCCGCTGACCTGCTTTGCCGGTGCCGGCGCCTACGACCATTACACGCCTGCCGTAATTGAGAACCTGATGTCGCGGTCCGAATTCCTGACCGCCTACACCCCCTACCAGCCGGAAATCTCGCAAGGCACGCTGCAATACATTTTCGAATATCAGTCGATGATGGCCCAACTTACCGGCCTCGATGCCTGTAACGCCTCGATGTACGACGGCGCCACAGCCACTGCCGAAGCCATGCTTATGGCCGTGAACGCCTCGCGCCGCAAGCGCCGTGTACTGATCTCCGCAACGGTCGACCCGAAAGTGGCCTCTGTCGTATCAACCTACGCACGTTATCACGATGTGCCGCTCGAAGTCATTCCCGAGGACAAGGGCGTGACCGACCGTGCCGAAATGGAACGCATGCTCGGAGCCGGGGATGTAGCCGCCGTGATTGTCGCCTCACCGAACTATTACGGCATCCTGGAAGACTATTCCGGATGGAGCGATAAAATCCACGCCGCCAAGGCACTGATGGTGATGAACTGTCACGCCATGCCGCTGGCCGTCATCAAATCGCCCGCCGAATGGGGCGCAGATATCGCCGCCGGCGAGGCACAGTCGCTCGGCATGCCGCTGAACTACGGCGGCCCGTATCTCGGCTACCTCTGCACCACAAAGGCCCTGATGCGCAAGATGCCCGGCCGTATTGTCGGAGCGACAACCGACGACAAGGGCCGCCGCTGCTTCGTCCTCACCCTTCAGGCTCGCGAGCAGCACATCCGCCGCGAAAAGGCCACCAGCAATATATGTTCCAACCAGGGCATAATGACACTGCACGCAGCCATGTACATGTCGCTGATGGGCGCGGCCGGTATGCGCGGCGTCAACGCACTGTCGTGCGACGGCGCCCACCTGCTGGCCTCACGCCTGGAAGAAACCGGACTCATGCGCCTCACATATCCCGACCGTCCCTTCCTTAACGAATTCCGCGTGACAGTAGCGGACGGGCAGACCACTGCCACTGTACTCGACGCCCTTGCTGCCGAAGGCATCCTCGGCGGCGTGGCTATCGACGAACGCGAAATGATTGTAGCCGTCACCGAGACCCGTTCCCCGGCCCAGATTGACAAGTATGTTGAAACCGTCAAGAAATTGAGACCATGAACCGACAATTATACGACAAACTGATATTCGACCACTCGTCCAAAGGCCATCACGGCGCCGACCTGCCCCGCTATTCCTACCCGGATGCAATGGGCAAACTGCCGTCGGCGCTGATGCGCGGCACGGCTCTCGAACTGCCCGAAGTCGACGAGCCGACCGTGGCACGGCACTATACGAATTCGTCCACAAACAATTTCGGCGTCGACACCGGTTTCTATCCCCTGGGGTCCTGTACCATGAAATACAACCCCAAACTGAATGAAACCGCACTGGCCATTTCCGGCATCTCCGGACTGCATCCCATGCAGCCGGCCTCGACCGTCAGGGGGGCGCTCGAAATCTACTGGCGTCTCCAGGAGGCCCTGAGCGAGATAGGCGGGATGGCCCGTTTCACCCTGAATCCCATGGCCGGCGCACAGGGCGAACTCACCGGCCTGCTCGTGGCTCGCGCCTATCATGCCTCGCGCGACGATGCCGCACGCCGTCGCGTGATTGTGCCCGACTCGGCTCACGGCACCAATCCCGCTTCGGCCGCCGTTGCCGGATATGAAGTGGTGGAAGTCAAGAGCCTGCCCGACGGAACCGTAGACCTGGACAGCCTGCGTGAGAAACTCGACGACACTGTTGCCGCCGTCATGCTCACCAACCCCAACACCGTGGGAATGTTTGAAAAGAACATCCCTGCCATTGCAAAGATGGTCCACGACGCCGGCGCGCTACTCTATTACGACGGCGCCAACCTCAATCCCATGCTTGGAGTGGCTCGCCCCGGCGACATGGGATTCGACATAATGCACATCAACCTGCATAAGACCTTCTCCACGCCTCACGGCGGCGGAGGTCCCGGCGCAGGCCCTGTCGGAGTGCGTCACGGGCTGGAACAGTTCCTCCCCGTTCCGCGTGTTGAGCGCGAGGAGGACGGTACATTCTGCGTTGTCGCGGCCGATGATTCCTCGCTCGGTTCCGTTTCCTCGTGGCTCGGCAATTTCGCGGTCTATGTGCGTGCGCTGGCATACATCGTCACTCTCGGAGCGGAAGGCCTGGCAGAAGTCGGCCCGATCGCCTCGCTGAACGCCAACTATGTCATGAATCGACTCAAAGACCTGTATCTGCTGCCGATTCCCGGTCCGTGCAAGCATGAGTTCGTATTCGACGGCCTGGCCGACAAGACCACCGGCGTTACGACGCTGAATATCGCCAAGCGCCTGCTCGACATGGGTTTCCACGCGCCGACCATCTATTTCCCGCTGCTTTTCCATGAGTCATTGATGATTGAGCCGACGGAAACCGAAAGCCTGGCAACGCTTGATTCGTTTATAGATGCCATGCGTCAGATTGCCCGCGAGGCTGCCGAATCGCCCGATACGGTCAAGTCGGCGCCCCACGATACTCCCGTCACCCACCCCGACGAAGTCGAGGCCGCACTGCATCCGAAAATCACCTACAAGGACCTATGCGCACCTTCGACAATCTGATAATCGGAGCAGGTCCCGGCGGATATGAACTCGCCGCAGGGCTTGCCGCCCGCGGCGAGTCCGTGGCCGTTTTCGAGCGTGACCTGGAAGGAGGCACCTGCCTGAACCGCGGCTGTATCCCCACGAAATGCCTCTGTGCTTCGGCCCGCCGCATGATTGAGGTTGCAGATGCACCGAAATTCGGCATCGAGACCAGCGGCTGCGCCCCCCGGGTCGACTATTCGGCCGTACACGCACGCATGACATCGGTTGTCGACGGTCTGCGCGACGGTGTCCGCGGCCTTTTGCGTGATGTCGAGACCGTGCATGGTGAGGCATCCCTCGAAGGCGGCCGCATCGTGCGCTGTAACGGTGAACTGTGGCAGGCAACAAAGCGTC
>CAJJOO010000256.1 GCA_905193395.1 uncultured Porphyromonadaceae bacterium | reverse complement strand
CGGTGCACTCCAGAATTACCTGGACGCGATTGCCTTTCGCTTTCTTTGCCATGGTCGCTTAGAATTCTAAATAGTTAATATCTTTTTCTTTGAAAAGTCCCTGGGCGATAGCCTGGTTGATGGCGGCGTTGAGGCCCAGTTTGTTGATGGTGCGGAGACCTGCGGCCGAGATGGTCAGGGTAATCCATACGTCACGTTCTACCCAGTAGAACTTCTTGTTGAACAGGTTCACGTTGAACTTGCGCTTGGTGCGACGTTTCGAGTGTGATACATTGTTGCCCACCATCGCTTTTTTGCCGGTAATTTGACAAATCTTTGACATGGCTTTTGTTACGGTTTATCTTTATTGTTTCAATTCTTTGGTGTATGTCGGTGGCGCCAATCGCAGGTCTCATATCGCTGGAGGAGCGCATCTTTCTCCCTCAACTTTCAAGGATGAGCCACAAAACAGCGTGCAAAGTAACTAATTTTTTCCGACTCACGCAAATTTCCCGCGCTTTTTTCGCTGTTTTTTCTTTTTTCAGCTCCCGGCGCAGCGATTCTTTGGCCAAAATCAATTATCTTTGCCACAGATATTTCAATCACACCACGGCTGCAAGCCGCCAACACCTCCCGCCTCATGACCCGCAACCTGCTCCGCCACCCCGCCACCAAAAGCGCCGAACCACGCCCCTGCCTGTCGATACTGACCGGCAGCAACCCCGCCGACGCCGAATCTGCCGCACATTTTCTTGAAGACAAGGGCTTCCCCACCCCGCTGCACACCGTTCCTTACGAGGAGGTGCCGCGCTCGCGCGGCTACGTGATTCTGTTCAGAGGCAACCTGCTCGACCTCGGCGCGGACTGTGACCTCGTGCTCGACGAGGAAGAATATGCCTTCATCGCGGTCTTTCCATCGGCGGCACATCGCGTGCCGGAGCGCTGGCTGGCCAAGGAAAATGTGTATCTGTGGACATACACCGAACCCGACGACCTTTGCGCCCGCTGCCTGCTCGCCGCCCTGGTGCTGGACGGCCGCAACGATATCCCCGCGGCCGTGGCCGAAATCTGTTGCCCCGACCTGCTGTTCTATGCCGCCCGGCAATATGACGAGGGGCTGATTGTCGCGACCGATTCGGCCACCGCCGCCTCGCTGACGAAACTTGCCGCCGAGCGCGGCTCGGTACGGGCACTGAAATTCCTCGGCGACAAATTGCTGGCCGAGGGACGTGCCGACGAGGCTCTCGCCACCTACCTGCGCATCGAACAGCCCGGCGGCAAGAATCTGGGCCGAAATTTCTGCCACAAGGTCCTGAAAATGATTCCCGCCGAAAACGCCGAGGCACGTTTCCGCTGGCTGGGCTATGCCGCCGACTGCGGCGACACCGACGCCCTGCTCCAACTGCGCGACTGCTACGCCAAGGGCATCGGCACGGCGCCCGATGCCGACAAGGCGCGAGCCATCGACGAGTATTATCACAGCGCCGTGGACGTCGAGGCCTGGCAAGAATTCTACGAACGCTATCATTCCACGAATAAATAAACCGGTGCCCGGAGCATTGCCACGGGCCACAATTCCATTCCTATGAATCCGACCGAAAAATTTTTCTCCCTTCTGGCAGAGGACCACGAAAACGAGGCTGCCGAATTTGTCGCATCGCTCGCGCCATCTCCCGTCAAAGACGGCCTTACGGGCTATTGCCACTACAACGGCATCGGCCGGACGGAAGCCGACGACGAAGCGGCCTTCGACTGCTTCGAGAGGGGAGCAGCCGGGGGCGACTCGCTGTCGCTCTATCATCTGGGACTGATGTGCGACCGTGCCGAGACGCCGGACCAACGCGAAGGCGGTCCGCGGCAGAAATATGACCATTACGACGCCGAGACATTCATGGAACGCTGTGCCGACGGCCACGGGATGATGGAACAGTGGGCCTGCCTGTGGCTCGGCGAGTTCTATGCCGACTCGGCCCGTGGGGGTGACCCTGAAATCGCGCTGGAATATTACGAGCGCGCCGACAGCCTGGACAACGACGAGGCGGCCGGGATACTGGCGCAATACTACACCGACCGCGCCGAGTACGAGGAATACGGCGACCCGGCCACTAATGCCCTGCTGCTGAAATGGCAGCAGCGCGCCTACGAACTCAACCACGAGGACGAGAGTTACAACTACGGGCGCCTGCTCTACGAAGGTTTCGCCGGGATTCCGCCGCAACGCGATATGGCCCTGCAACTGTATGAAGAGGACTGGGAGGCAGGTCATTCGTCGGGCGCCAGGGCTCTTGCCCTGCACTACGAAGCCGAAGCCAGGGAAATGATGGCCCGCGCAGCCACCGACGCCGAAGCCGCGCGGCGCGTGGCCGAATGTCGCGTCCTGGCACAGGCATGGCACGAACGTGCCGACGAAAACGCCGAAAACGATTTCGAGCCGGAACAGATCATCGAGGAGGATTGATATCTTTCCAACAGTAAACCATCGATTAACGTGGGGATGCACGGGCGTGAATCCCCACGTTAATCGATTATGCCTCACCTTTTATTCGCCAAAAAAAATTGCGCGGCTCTCAACGAGTCGCGCAATTAAAAAAATGGTTTTATGTGCTATATAATCTGCTTGAGTCAGATTATCGTTAAGCCATGAGGAATTATTTCTTGGTCAGAGTCAGGGTGTAGGGAACCTGGCTGAAATCAAGAACTACGTCGAAGTCACCGGTTTCGTCAATGACGATGTTGGCACCCTTGTATTCGAGGTTGTTGAGAGCGCCGCCGAAGTCGATATCCCAGGCATCGTTTGCACGAAGTTTGAGTTCACCGGCTGTGAGGTGCATCGAGCCTGTCCAGACGAGTTTCTTCTCGTCGGGGGTGAGGTTTGTCGAGGCATCCCAACCGTTGGGAGTGGCGCTACCGATTACACCCCAAACCGAAGTGAGGGCAGTGGTGTAGGTGAGGTCGGCGATGTTCACCGAGCAGTAGTAGAGGCCGAATTCGGGAACAGCGAGGTTACCTGCGCCGCCGTCGGTGGAAAGTTTGCCTTCCTCGCCGGCGTTACCGTAGTTGATACCGTTCCAGTCGGGCTGCGAAGAGAACTTGAAGCCGTTGGGGCTCAGGACTGCCATACCGGAGTAGTTGACATAGTCGGTGGTGGTGAGAACCTGCGAAGCGCCCTGGCTCCAGCCGTTGGCATCACCGGGG
>CAJJOO010000255.1 GCA_905193395.1 uncultured Porphyromonadaceae bacterium | reverse complement strand
CCTCGGCGGGCAGGGAATGGTAGATATGCGGCGCGGGGCGGTAAATGAGGCTGCGGATTCCGTTGTCGCGGAGGAAGGCCGCGGCGGCATCGTGGATTTCGAGCATGTCGAGGGTGTCGCAGCGTCGGCGGGGCATAATCCATCCGCCGAAGGTGAGGCCGCTGTGGGAGCGCAGGGAGTCGCCGACGCGGCAGGCCGGCAGCAGGGCCAGGATGTGGCCGCGGGCGTCGCGGGCCACGAGCGAGAAATCATGGAAGCGGTCGGCATGATAGTCCATGTAGCGGCGGTCGAAAAGGAAGATGCCGTTGCGGGCCTCGGCCACGAAGGCGTTCCACTGCTGTGCGAGGCCGGGGGTGTAGAGTTCGACGGAAATCATCGGCGGTCGCGGTAATGTTGGACGAGTTCGTCGATGGAGATGCCCAGAAGGTCCATTTCGGCGAAAAGCGAGCGGAGCGTGTCGTCGAAGAACGAACGGCGGCGGTCTGCCTCGACCTTTTCGGGTGCGTCGTCGGCGAGGAAGTATCCCATGCCGCGGCGTGTGAAGATGATGTCGCGGCTCTGGAGGTAATCGTAGGCCTTGAGGACGGTGTGGGAGTTGACCATCAGGGCGCCGGCCATTTCGCGGACTGAGGGGATGCGCTCGCCGGGAGCCCACTGTCCGGCCAGGATGTGGGCGTAGCAGAAGTCGACAATCTGGCGGTAGATCGGTTTGTTATCGTTGAAATTCATGGGCGTATCAGACCTGACGGTTTTTAACTCGGTTGAAAATCATGCAGAGGACCACGGCAAGGGAAATGAGGGCGAGGGAGTATCCGATGATGGCCGTGACGGTGGAGGTGCTGTTGATGACCTCGATGAAAGCGTTGCCGAGGACGGATTCGTTGATGGGGGCGCCTTCGGGGATTTTGCTGACAACCATAAAGGAAATTGCGAATCCGTAGACGGCGCCGACCAGCATCAGACCGATCATACCGAGGACGGAGGCTATGACGCCCTTGAAGACGCGCGAACGGCGGGCGGTGACCACCGTAAGGAGGGTTACGGTCATCGGGAGAGCCGTGCCCAGATAATTCAGCAAGCCTAGTTTTGAGTCAACGGACGAGAGCCCGTCGGAAAAGTGCGAACGGGCCTGCCGCTGGATTATTTCGGTAAAATTGGAGTCGAACCCGGCCAGTTCGGTGATACCGCGGCAGGCGAGCCAGACGATGTATATGCCGGCGGGTACGGCGATCAGCGAGTAGAGAATCATGAAGAGGGCCTTTTCGGATGCGAGGGCCGGGAGGGCGGTCTCGACAGTCTCGTCGTGATATCGGGCGAAGGCCAGGCCGCCCCAGCAGAGTATGAGCGAGAGGACCACCTGGACAATGGCATAGAGGCTGTAGTTCGGCGTGCCGTGTGCGGCAAGCAGCGACAGCAGGTAGCAGAGGATGGTGACCGGGGCCATCCACAGCCACTGGCTCAGGATTGCCGGGGTATAGAAGTCGGCGAGCATCGACATGCGCCGGAGGCTGAATTTATCAGTTGTCATGGTCTTTATATTCGGGAATACAGTTCAACTGGTTGATGATTTTCTGTCGGGAGGGTGATAGGAGTCCCATGTAAAGGAGTCCGAAATCGACGTCGGTCTCAATCGTGCCGTCGTTGGGGACGAGGGCGCGGAAAACACCGAGTGAAGGTTCCTGATACAGGGCGTCGGGGTGGGGCTCGAAACCGCTGACGAAAGCCAGGCGCGACGAGAGGACGTCGAGCGGCATTGACAGCAGCATGCGTCCGCGGTGCATGACGATGAGGGCGTCGTAGAGCGAGCGGAGGTCGTCGATGGTGTGGGTGGAGACGATTACGGTGGATTCCGGGGCGGTGCAGCGGCCAATCATGCGTCGGAGTTCTCGTTTTGCGCTGATGTCCATGCCGTTGGTGGGCTCGTCGAGGAGCAGAATTTCGGTGCCGAGAGCCAGGGCGTAGGCGGCGTAGGCCTTGCGGCGCATGCCCAGGGAGAGGGATTTGAGACGGGAATCGGTCTCGAGGCCGAAGGCGTGGAGGTTCTCGCGGAGCATGCCGGTGTCGAAGCGGGGATAGAAGGCGCCGTGGCGCTCGCCGAGTTCGCCGATTGTGGCGAATGGACATTCAAAGTTGTCGGGGAGGAAGAAGCCCTTTCCGAGTGTCGAGGGCAGGCGGCGCGAGGTATCGGCGCCGTCGATGAGGCATGATCCGGATGTTGGGCGCAGGAGGCCGTCGATGATGTGCATGAGGGTGGTCTTTCCCGAGCCGTTTTCGCCGGCAAGAAGGAAGATTCCGGGGCCGATTTCGGCGTTGACGGCATCGACGGCGGGCGGGGAGAGGTGCTTGCCCGGGTTGTAATTGAAAGTCAGGTTGTCGAGAGAAATCATTTTGAAGATGAAACTGACGGTTTGAGTGGAATTATTTCGTAGTAGGGTGCCAGGAGGGCGAGGAGACCGCGGTCGCCGCCGAGATGTGCGCAGCCCACGGCCACGAGTGCGGGACCTTGGAAATCAGCGCGGAGCAGGCGTTCGGCCCAGGCGGCGTTGCGGGCGTAAATCACCGCCTCGGCCTGTCCGGGCAAGAGGTCGTCGTCGGCGAGGTCCGTGATTGTGGCGAGGTCGCCGTCGAGATAGGCGCGGTAGACGAGCAGCACCTGGGCGTCGGCTGCGGCGGGGTCGCGGACCAGGTACATCAGCGTCTCGATGCCGCAATAGTTGTCGAGAATGGCGGCCTGGAAGGCGTGTGTCTCGAAAGGAATCACCGCGACGTTGCGGGGCCGCATACGGGCATAAAGGCCGTCGGTGAGTCCGGTTGCGGAAGCCTCGTCGGGTACAAGCGCCTCGAAGCGCAACATTGAGAGGTATGATACGACTGTTTCAGGCCCGAAGCAGTGGATAAGACCCGATATGAGTCTGTGTGACATGCCCCAGGCGTCGGCGGCGGCAAACAGAGTGTCTGTCTGAAGCGGTGTGAGCAGGGCGGCGCAGATGGAATCGGGCGAGGGAGTGAGCAGGCGCTCCACTTCCTCGGGGTGGGGATTGGGGTCGACCTCGACGAAGAGTGTGCGGCAGGAGTCGGCCAGGGTGCAGATGCCTGTGATACTGTCGGTAGTGTTGATGCCGACAAGGTGATGGTCGCCGATGATGAAGATTTCCGGACGGGAGGAGTCGCGCG
>CAJJOO010000254.1 GCA_905193395.1 uncultured Porphyromonadaceae bacterium | reverse complement strand
CGTCGCCGCAACACGCAGCGACGGCCTATTTTTTGAGACAGGGAACCCTTGCGAAGGCAGCGGCCTCCTGTTAATAATTCCAGCACAAAATTAACATATAAAGCCAGTCAAATCTAAAATGCGTTAACGAAACATATAGAATGTAAAAATATTTGTGGGGTAGAAAAATTCTTTATTCCTTTGCATCACCAAACAAACCTTAGACTGATTCTACATGAGAACCCAAATTCTGAACGGGAAAGTTCTTTCACCAAACGGATGGATAGAAAACGGTTCGGTTCTGATTAAAGACTCCACAATCCTTGATGTCCTTAACCACAGCAACCGACTTTCGACAGCCGACCATATAATCGACGCCGAAGGCGGATATATCCTGCCCGGCGGTATCGACATCCACGTCCACGGCGGCGGCGGATGCGACTTCATGGAAACCACAGAACACGCATTCCGCACAGCCATCGAGGCCCACCGCGCCCACGGTACCACCAGCATCTTCCCCACCCTGTCGTCGTCGACGGCCAAAATGATCAGCGACGCCGCAGTGACTTGCGAGAAACTGATGCTCGACCCCATGAGCGGTGTCCTCGGTCTGCATCTTGAAGGCCCCTACTTCAATCCAAAAATGGCAGGCGGACAGTTACGCGAGAACATCCGTATTCCCGACCCCAACGAATATGTTCCCCTCATCGAGCAATTCCAGTGCATCAAACGCTGGGACGCCGCACCGGAACTGCCAAACACCGAGCAATTTGCACGCTATCTGCGCTCGAAGGGCGTCGTAGTGGCCCTCGGCCACACCGCCGCCCGCGACGAAGAGGTTGAACGCGGCTACCGCGCCGGTTTCAACCTGGCCACACACTTCTATTGCGCCATGACCGCCTCACACAAGGAAGGG
Organism: uncultured Porphyromonadaceae bacterium; assembly: GCA_905193395.1. Taxonomy (GTDB): domain Bacteria; phylum Bacteroidota; class Bacteroidia; order Bacteroidales; family Muribaculaceae; genus CAG-873. The sequence continues at coordinate 2,289 of CAJJOO010000254.1, read as the reverse complement.
ATGTACCGCTACGACGGCACCGTCGAGGCCGTATATCTGCGCGACGGAATTAACGTGGAAATGATTTGCGACGGCATCCACGTGCCGCCGGTAATCCTGCGACTCATCCATAAACTTAAAGGAACCGACCGCGTGGCTCTCATCACCGATGCCCTGGCCTGCGCCGCTTCCGACAGCAAGACTGCCTTCGACCCCCGCGTAATCATCGAGGACGGCGTCTGCAAACTGGCCGACCGCTCGGCCCTGGCAGGATCCATCGCCACGATGGACCGTCTGATCCGCACCTGTGTGCTCAAAGCAAAGATACCTCTCGAGGACGTGGCCCGCATGGCCTCCGAAACGCCGGCACGCATCATGGGCGTATACGACCGCAAGGGTTCGCTCCGGTACGGCAAGGATGCTGATGTGATTATATTCGACAACGACCTTAACCTCACAAACGTAATCCAGATGGGACGGGAGGTTGAAGTTGCTCCGACTGAATATTGAATATGATTCAACAAATTCTATAATCCCCTTCAACAACAACTATTTTTTCCCTGCTGTCTATAAAACAATAGCCCTCCGGAAGCCCCCGCTTCCGGAGGGTGTCTTTTCAGGGAACGGCTATTGCGGCAGTTGTTGTGCCTACGCCCCTGACTTTTGCGGGCCGTTCGGAAAAATTAACAGTAAGGCGACCGCTTTATGGCTCGAAAATCACTAATTTTGCACAATTAAATCAACAACAAGACACATGCGATTTCCCGATCTTCCGCCAATTGTAAAGAATCTGTTGATTATCAACATCATAATATGGGCCGCCATGGCACTGGTCCCCACACTCGAGGTTAACCTTGTGCGCTACTGCGGCCTCCACTACTTCCTTTCTCCCGGATTCAATGTGGCCCAACTGGTCACCTATATGTTCATACACGCCAATTTCACCCATCTGTTTTTCAACATGTTCGCCCTGTTCATATTCGGCGGCATAATCGAGAGGTCGATGGGTTCAGGGCGCTTCCTGTTCTACTATATCAGTTGCGGAATCGTGGCTGCCCTGGTGCAGATGGGCGTCTATGCTATAATGATTCACCAGTATGCCCAGATGTTCTCGCCCCAGGATTTCCAGGACATTATCCGCTACGGATGGAGCGGTGCCTTCTTCTATGACCCGTCGGCCCAGATGCTCAACGCCCTGGTCAACGGTCCGATGGTGGGTGCCTCCGGCGCAATCTACGGCGTGATTCTGGCTTTCGGCATGCTGTTCCCGAACCAGCCGGTATATCTGTTCTTCATCCCCGTCCCCATCAAGGCCAAATGGCTGGTAATCGGCTACGGCATCCTTGAACTGGTTTCGGGTCTCGGCAACACCGTGGACAATGTCGCCCACTTCGCCCACCTCGGCGGCATGATTGCCGGTGTAATCCTGATTCTCTACTGGAAGAAAAAAGGAGTATTCAATAACCGCTGGTTCTTCTGACAAACGCTCCCCGACAACAATCCATGGCCCGGCACAACATCTGGCGAAGAATACTGAGGATGCACCATTGTCACGGCTCTGGGTACGGCCGCCGGAGCGTACGGAGGCGACCTCCCGCCCACACAGTACAGGTATTTCTGCCTGATGGTTATGACATTCCCTATGTGGCTGGGGGCGCTTATTCTATTCACTTTGCTTGACATCTTTTTCTGCCGCAAGGCGCTGTTCATAAGCATTGTAACCTTTGTGGCCTGCGGCAGCGCCATCTGGGAGTATTCGCCGCTGAACATTTTCCCGCCGTCGGCGTCGCGCTATGAAAACTGTCCGAAGTTCACGCTGCTGTCCTTCAACGCCCTGAATTTCGTCCCGATTGACTCTGTCTACCCCGGCGGGATGAATCCAATCATCAGTTACATCCTGTCTACGGACGCCGATGTCGTCTGTCTGCAGGAGGCGGCCCTGCTGTCGGCGCCGACCGAGGTGTCGCCTGACATTCCCGCCGTCCAGATTGACTCGATTTTCAACCGCTATCCCTACGTGCTGTCGAACGGACACACACAGTTGCTGCTTTCCAAATAACCGGCCAAGGCCCTCCCCACGGGTCACAGACGGCCGACAGACAATGAAATCGCCGTCTACCGCCTGACAATCGACGGCACGGCGATAACGCTGATGAACGTACACCTCGAACCATACCATCTGCGGAAAGAGGACAAGCAACTGTACCGCAACATCACGAATATGAAAAATATACGCGGCGACATCAAGGACAATTTCCAGGACATCCGCTTCCAATTGCTGCACAAGATCCAGGCCTCGCCCGAAGCCCG
>CAJJOO010000253.1 GCA_905193395.1 uncultured Porphyromonadaceae bacterium | reverse complement strand
CGGCAAGCGCATGTCGTTCTCCTCACCAATGGCCGTGCTGGCTTTCATGGCCCGTAACGGCTGGACTTACCGCGACGTATATCCGGTCACTGTCAACTGCGGCGAATCAAACGAGTACGAAGTGCTGCATTACATAATGTCCAAGGAAGTCCCTGTCGACTACACTCCGGCAGACGTGACCGGTAACATCTATTTCCGTCAGTAATAAATCAGACTGTAATCTCGATAAGACAGCCATCAGGCCCGGCGATGCAACTCTCGTAGTAACCGTCGCCGGTTCTCCTCGGGCCGCTTAAAACCTCGTAGCCGTCCTCGCGCAGTCTTGCGGTCAGTGAATCCACATTGGCCTCGCTGCCAACACTTATGGCCAGATGGGCATATCCAAGGCGCGTCCCGGGTGTAGTGTCTGCGGCCAGACCGGGGATGTTCATGAGTTCCAGCCTGGCGCCTCCTTGCGGGAAAGACAGGAAATATGATTTGAAACCGGTCTTTTCATTGCGATATAATTCCCCTGCACGGGCATCGAAATATCGCGCGAAAAAGTCCTTTGTCGCCTCTAAATCGCCGGTATACATGGCGATATGTTCAACTCTTATCATCGATTACTTTGTTTTATATAAGCAGTCCGGTGTAGGAACCGTTGTTGTCATGCCGCACTTAACGCCACAGGCGGCGGAGGGCGTTGCGCAGGCTGCGTACGGCCGCGGCGGCGCGCAGCAGTAGCGGCGACGGTGATGTGGCGATATCCGTTGCCATCGGGTCGATGAACGAGGTGGGCACCGCGGTTTCCTCGCCGAATTGCTCGGGATATATCACCAGCAGGTTGTTGCGCGAGAAATTGCGCTGCACCAGTCCGGGAATTTCAGTCACCTCATCGGTGTGCGATACCGAATTGGAGCGTGCGCTGACAATGGCGAAAAGGTCGTCTTCATGCACACGGCCGGTCAGCAGAATCATGTCGTCCAGCGAGCCGACGGTGCGGAACTCGCAGCGCAGACCGTAGTTCTCGTGATAGATTACGCCGCGGATCAGGGGCTGGATGTCGGCGTGGCAGCAGAATATGATGCGGCAGCCCAGTTGGCGCGTCAGGCGTGCCAGGGCGCGTACCCAGCGCGAGAACCCCGTTTCGTACTGCGCTCCGCGTGGAACGAAGACCACGATGCGCGACACCGTATTGACCGGGATGAACATGCGGGCTATGATTACCATTCGGTTGGTGGAGCGCAGCAGTTGCTCGATTTTGGTGCCGTAGAACGTATCTATCACTGTCGAGCGCCGGTGCATGCCCATTATCACCTCGGTGATGTCGCGCTCGGAAATGGCGTTGAGCATGCCCGTCACGATGTTTATGTCGTAGCGTTCGATTTCATCGACCTTCACGTTGGCCGAGGCGGCCGTGTTGCGGGCCAGCGTAAGCGACTGTCGCGAGAGCGCTTTGGCCGCGGCCGAGTTGTCGTTGCGCACGTGGATTGCATAGAAACTGTGCTTGCCGCGGTCGTTGCGCATCAGCACGCCGAGGTCCATCAGCGAGGGAGCAGTCAGCGGATTCGACACGGCTATCAGCGTGTTGTTGACGCGGGTGTTGAGAATCACATCGTCGTCGCCCAGCATGCTGATTTTCAGTTTCGGCGCCGCCGAAGCCGTTATCACGGGAGCTATCCCGCAGGTGACCAGTATCACCAGAATGGTGGCATTGAGCATCACGCCGCTCAGTATACCCAGGTCATGGCCCAGGGTCACGACCGCCAGGGCCACGGCCGTGTGGGCAGCCGTCAGGCCGAACATCACTTTGCGGCTTGAATTTCCGTAGCCGTTCACCCGCTGTACGATTAAGGCAGGAATCCACTTCGATATCAGCGCCACGGCAAGCATTATCGCCGCCACTGTGAGGGTATCGGTATTGGCCACGACGCGCAGGTTGATCATCATACCCACGCTGATAAGGAAATAGGGGATGAACAGGGCGTTGCCCACGAACTCGATGGCCGACATCAGCGGCGAGGCCGGCGGAATATAGCGGTTCAGCACCAGCCCGGCGAAAAATGCCCCGAGAATACCTTCCAGGCCGATAATCTGCCCGGTCCAGGCGGCCAGGAACACCATGGCCATCACAAACACATATTGCGTCACACGGTCGCTGTAAGTGCGGAAAAACCAGCGTGTCAGCCGCGGATAGACATACAGAATCGCCGCGAGCCACAGCACGAAACGCAGCATCAGCAACAGCATGGCGCGGATGTTGAAACTGCCGTCGGCGCCGGTGTTCACTGCCAGCGCTATCACGAACAGCGAACCCACGACGGCGATTATGGTGCCGACGACGGCTACCAGCACCGCCGGTGCCTTCGTGATACCGAAACGCGCCGCCACGGGATAGGCTATCAGCGTGTGGGCGGCATACATGGCCCCGAGCAGCAGTGAGGCTGTCAGCGGCAGGTGAAGCAGCCACAGGCTGGTGCCGATGCCGAGTCCCAGGGGGATGAACAGAGAGAGCAGGCCGAAAAGCAGTCCGCGGCGCAGGTTCAGCCGCAGGTGATACATGTCGATTTCCAGACCCGCCAGGAACATCAGGTACAGCAGACCTACCTGGCCGAATATCGCGAAACTCGAGTCGTCGCGCAGCACATCGAAACCGTGCGGACCGATAATCACGCCGGCCACAATCATGCCGATGATGTGCGGAATTTTCAGCCTGTTGAGCAGCAGCGGCGCCAGCAGAATGATGGCCAGCACGATAAAGAATATCGGGATGGGCTGGGTGTTATCATGGTTTATGGATGGAGAAAGGTGTTTGAGGAGAGTGGTGGTCGGGCGGCGGAACGTCCGCCTGCGGGTGCGCCGCTGTCAGCGGCGCGAGGTCAGGTACGCGGCAATCTGCACGGCATTGAGTGCCGCGCCCTTGCGCAACTGGTCGGATACGGTCCAGAAAGTGATTCCGCGGCCGGAAATGTCGCGGCGCAGACGACCCACATACACGGGGTCGGTACCGGTGGCGTGGAGCGGCATGGGGTAGATGCCTTCTGCGGGATTGTCAACGAGTTCCACTCCGGGAGCGGCCTGGAAGGCACGGCGGGCCTCGGCCACGCTCACCTCGCGCTCACATTCAACCCAGATGGCCTCGCTGTGGGCGCGCATCACTGGCACGCGAACACACATGGCGCTTACCTCGATTTCCGGAGCGTGCATTATTTTCTTTGTCTCGTGATACATTTTCA
>CAJJOO010000252.1 GCA_905193395.1 uncultured Porphyromonadaceae bacterium | reverse complement strand
CCGGTCCGCACCACAGATACCAGTAATAGTCGCGGGAATAGTCGCGCAGTTCCTCGGGCGTGTCGTTGTTGAAGGCCTCGCGCATCACGGTCTCCACGCGCCGCATCAGTTCGCGGCCCTTGACATCCTTGCCGGCCACGCGCACCGTGCGCAGGCTGCCGTCGGCGTTCAGCGGCACCGACGCGTGGAACAGCAGGTTGGAATTGTAGACGCCGAACATAGCCCCGTGCGACAGCAGGCAGTGGATGTGCGCCGCCAGTTTGTCGCTCACCAGGAACGAATGGCGCAGTTTTGCAATCAGTTCCTCCTCCTCGGGTGTCAGGCGGTAGGGCGCCTCCGGGTCGACGGTCGGAAACAGTGTATCGTTCATCTCATACTCGCGGCCGTCGATAGTCACCGTGCCTTTCGCCGGGTTGATGCGGTGCAGCAGTTTGCGGTCGTCGATGCCCCATTCGGGGTGGCGGTCATATAGCGCCGCCTCCAGTTTGAACAGCAGCATCGTGATGGCCTTGTGCATGCGCACCATCAGGCGGACGGACTTCTCCGAAAACTCGGCATTGCGCTTGTCGTCCGGGTCAAGGCGCGGCATGAACGCGTCGCAGGGGTCCTGGCCGTAGGTCTCCATGGCAAACGTGGCCAGCGGCAGCAGGTTGATGCCGTAGCCGTCCTCCAGCGTCGTCAGGTTGGCATAGCGTAGCGAAATCCTCAGCACCGTAGCGATGCAGGCCTCGTTGCCCGCCGCCGCCCCCATCCACAGGGCATCGTGATTGCCCCATTGCAAGGCGAACTTGCCATAGTCAATCAGCGTGTCGATGATTTCGTGGGCCCCCGGACCGCGGTCGAAGATATCGCCCAGGATATGCAGCCGGTCGATGCTCAGACGCTGAATCACATTGCACAGCGCCGCGATGAACGCGTCGGCGCGGTCGGTCGAGATAATCGTCTCGATAATACGGTTGTAGTAAGGCTGCTTCTTGTCATCGCCCGACGACTCGTGCAGCAACTCCTCGATGATATAGGCAAACTCCGTCGGCAGGGCCTTGCGCACCTTCGAGCGCGTGTACTTCGACGAAACCGACCGGCACACCCTCACCAGGCGGTGCAGCGTGATGGTGTAGAAATCGCGCAGTGCCTCGCCGTTCTGGTCCAGGGCGGCGTGGATATATTCCAGTTTCCGCTCCGGATAGTAAATCAGCGTGCACAACTGGCGGATATCATCATTGCTCAGGGCCGTGCCGAACAGTTCGCTGACCTTGCGCTTTATGTTGCCCGAGGCATTCTTCAGGATATGGCGGAAGGCGTCGCTCTCGCCGTGGATGTCGGCCACGAAATGCTCCGTGCCCTTGGGCAGGTTCAGGATAGCCTCAAGATTGATAATTTCCGAACTGGCCGCGCCCACATTCGGGAACGAACGCGCCAGCAATTCCATCACACGACGGTCATTCTCAATCCGTTCGGGAGTAATATCTTCAATAATCCGGTTCATCGAAACAAAAATTGCTAAAACACATGGCAAAAATACTCAATTCTCGCCAAACCTCCAAACCCGGCAACATCGGCCACATCGCTCATCGTACTGCTCATCCCAAGAATTTTCGATTATTTTCTCTCCCAAAACAATAAATCTCCCCAAAAAATCATTAACTTTGCGTCATAGCGAAGAAAAGTAAGAAATGACATTAAGTTCACCACAGGCAAAATATTTTGCACATTGGTTAACCCGGAGTCTGCCGTCAGACAGTTTGGGTAAACTCACTGCATCTTTGCAAGATGCACAAGTCGACTTAACGCCACATCAAATCGACGCGGCTCTTTTTGCTTTTAAGTCGCCGCTTTCCAAAGGCGCTATTCTCGCTGATGAAGTAGGGCTTGGCAAAACCATTGAGGCCGGAATAATCTTGTCTCAGTTTTGGGCGGAACACCGCCGTAAACTACTGATTATTGCACCGGCCAACCTGCGCAAACAATGGTCAGCCGAACTTCAGGAGAAGTTCTATCTCCCTTCCCGCATTCTTGAAGCAAAGACTTTCAACGCCGTTATCGAAGACGGTAATCTCAATCCGTTTGATTGCGGAGAAATTGTTATTTGCTCCTACCAATTCGCAAAAGCCAAAGCCGCCTACCTCAAACACACCCAATGGGATTTGGTTGTGATCGACGAGGCGCACCGTCTCCGCAATGTCTATAGGCCCGGCAATAAAATAGGCAACGCTATAAAGAACGCGCTATACGACCGTAAGAAAATTCTCCTTACGGCCACGCCGCTTCAAAATTCCATCCTCGAACTTTACGGTCTTACTACCATAATCGATGATTATGCTTTCGGTGACCTAAAAAGTTTTAAGATGCAGTATAACGGCAACCTTGACGACAAAGATTATGAAAATCTTCGTCTGCGCCTCGCTCCGCTATGCAAGCGAACACTTCGCCGTCAGGTACTCGAATATATCCGCTACACCAAGCGTATTGCCATTCTCCAGGAATTTTTTCCGACCAAACAGGAACAGGAACTCTATGACCTCGTTTCTGAATATCTCCAACGTCCTCGACTTTACGCTCTGCCCAATAGTCAGCGTCAACTGATGACACTTATTCTGCGAAAGTTGCTCGCATCTTCAACCCATGCCATTTACGGCACTTTATGTGCGCTTGTTGAAAAATTACAGTCAAAACTGAACGGCTTGGGCCTCGAAACTGAAAACAATCTTTTCAGTCAGGATTACGAAGATTACGAAAGTGAAACAGACGAATGGCTCGACGAGGAAGAAGATTCCATAGAAGACTCCGAGCTTGAAGAACTTACACCCGAAGACATCGAGTGCATAAAATTAGAAATTGCCGACCTTGAAAAATTCCGCGACCTCGCTTTCAAAATAAAGCGAAACTCAAAAGCACAACAGCTTTTTGACGGTCTGGAGCAGGGCTTTGCACAACTCGAAGAACTCGGTGCCCCGAAGAAGGCCCTCATTTTTACGGAGTCGCGCCGCACACAGGATTTTTTTTGAACTTCTCGAAAAACGTGGCTACAAAGGTCAGGTGGTCCTATTCAACGGTTCTAATTCCGATAAGCAATCCACTGCCATTTATAAGGCATGGAAAGAGAAGCATAAAGGCACGTCGAAAATCACAGGCTCAGCCACCGCCGACAAGCGAGCTGCCCTTGTTGAATATTTCCGAGACCAAGCCACTATTATGATTGCGACCGAGGCTGCCGCTGAGGGTATCAATCTTCAATTCTGCTCGCTTG